>JABWAN010001006.1 GCA_013361015.1 Candidatus Zhuqueibacterota bacterium
ATCGACGACTATCATATTTTCGTCGGCGAGGCGGAAATCAACGTGCGCGAGAAAGACAAATTCTTGCAGCAACTGCCCCGGTTATTGTATTTCGACGAAATTCAATTGTTGAAGAATCGCGTGTCGCTCGATGAGCTGCTCAATGGCAACGACAGTTTTCGCACCGAGCGCAATCTCCTGCGTGTCGGCGGCATTCCCGCACCGGAGATTATTTTCGAAGACTCGACGCGCGGTCGTCGCGCGAGCGAAGAAGCCAGCCGTTTGATCACGCAACAAATTCGCCGCGCCTGGTCGCAAGAACCGACGATCGAAATTAAGCTCAACGTCAACGGGAATGTTTTGTATATCGACATTTCCGACGGCACGACGGTCTTCGACACGCCGGAGTCGCGCAGCCTCGGGTTTCGTTGGTATCTTTCGTTCTATATCAATTTTATTGCACAAACCACCGATGCGCGCACGAACGAGTTCGTATTCTTGATCGACGAAGCCGGTATTCATTTGCATCCCGCCGGCCAAAAGGATTTGATCAAAGTCATCGAGGATCTTTCGACCAAGAATCAAGTGGTTTATACTACCCATTCGCCCTTCATGATCAACCGCGAGTTCCCACAACGCGTGCGCTTGGTGCTGAAGGACAAAGACGGCACGCGCGTGGATAGCGAAGCCTATCGTGAGAATTGGAAGCCGTTGCGCAGTTCCATCGGCTTGATGATTAGCGATCTCTTCTTCTTTAGCGATCGCGGCATCGTCGCCGAAACGCATTCGAAGAAATTTTCCTTCCTACGTCGATCGTAGCCGGTTGCTTGATGCTGGTTTCTTGTTGCTGGACGATGCGAGCAACCGACAACCAGCAACCAATAACCAGCGACGAACACCGATAACACAATCATGCTGAACTCCATTTGCGACGTTCCCGGCATTCGGCTCGGTCATGCGCACGATCTTGTTGCGCGCACGGGCTGCACCGTAATTTTGCCCGCAACACCTGCGGTCGCCGGGGTTGACGTGCGCGGCTCCGCCCCCGGCACGCGCGAATTGGAATTGTTGCGCCCGGTGCGTTTGGTGCAAGCCATTCACGGTTTGCTGCTCACCGGCGGCAGCGCGTTTGGTTTGGATGCCGCGGGCGGCGTGCAAAAATATCTCGAAGAGCGCGGCCTCGGCTTCGACGTCGGCGTCACCAAGGTGCCCATCGTTCCCGCTGCGGTGATTTTTGATTTGGCTATTGGCAGCGCGCACGTGCGTCCCGATGCGGAAATGGCGTATCAAGCCTGTCTCTCCGCGAGCGCGAACGAAACACGGCAAGGCGCAATCGGCGCGGGTTGCGGTGCGACCGTTGGCAAGCTGCACGGCATGGTTTCGAGCATGGCCGGCGGCATCGGCATGGCTTCCTGGCGCAAAGGTGATCTGGCGATCGGCGCGCTCGCCGTCGTCAATGCATTCGGCGATGTGGTTGATCAAAAAACGGGAAAGATTCTCGCCGGCGCGCGACATGAGGATGGCAGCTTCATTGATACACTCGCTCATCTTAAAAATTTTCCAGTTGCGCCATTCTCGCCGTGGAGCGGCAACACAACCTTAGTCGCCGTGGCCACGAATGCCGCGTTCAACAAAGAAGAGATCACAAAGATCGCGCAAATGGCGCAAGATGGTTTGCCGAAAGCCATTCGTCCGACGCACACGCCATACGATGGCGATATCGTCTTCGCACTCTCCGTCGGCACGGAGCGTGCCGATGTCATGGCCGTGGGCGCGATTGCCGCGGAGTTGGTGGCGGAGGGGATTGTGAAGGCGGTTGGGTGGGGTGGGACTTTAGCTTTCGCTTGTTGAGAGAGATTTTTGTTTTTATCTTCGCGCGTAAACGTCGGAGGTTGTATGGCCATAGCTCATCTCAAATCACCTAAGCTGCCCAAATCTAAAGGCAAAGTGCAATTCAAAATCGAGGTGAAAGGCGAGATCAATTTCACCGCATTCGTTGCGCGCCAGCAGGTGAATTACTATCTGCAAATGAACGTCGGCAATTTGTTGTTCGCGGGCGAGCCGGACTTCATCGTGGGAGAGGGCTCATTGCAATGGGACGTTCCGGTGGTTTATGCCTTGCCCGATCGCGGCAAACTGGGCGTGGTCGGCCGCTTTTTGGTTGATGCTCAAAGCGGCGACCTTAAGCTTGACGAATCAACCTCAACGGAGGAGATGCAAGCAAATGCCAAACGTCTTTATCAAGAAGCCGCACCATCGGCAAGAGCATGATATGAGTTGTCTCGCGGCGTGCAGCAAGATGCTGCTGGATTTCACGGGAAATATAACGGCGGAAAAGGCGTTGCGCGACTTGCTCCACACTGATGCTTTCGGCACTGTGGTTATGAACATACTTGTGCTCAATACCGCCTTACCCGAAACGAAAACCGCGATTCATCGCTGGCCGCTTTCACAGCTACAAAACTACCTGATCACGAAACAACGGCCTTGCATTGTTACCGTAAAAACCGGCCTTCTTCCACATTGGAAAGGCCAGGACTGCGCGCATGCTCTCGTGGTTCACGGCTTTGGTGAC
>JABWAN010001007.1 GCA_013361015.1 Candidatus Zhuqueibacterota bacterium
GCGGGAGTCCCGGATGCCGCTCAAGTCGACGCTGGTCGCCAGCGATGACATCGAGGTGCCTGATCGCTGGGCGCACTTGTTGCGCGACTGGATCCGGTACCGGGCATTCGAGACTCGTGACGCGGACAAGCAAGACCGCGCGCGCAGTGCCGAAGCTCTGGCCAAGTTCGAAGCGACATTCGGGCCGAGGCCGACTGTTTACGCGCAAGCGGAACGCGCCTTGTGGGTGCGCTGGGCGCAACGGCCCACCTCGCGTCGCGCGTTGCATGACTTTATCGAGCCGATGCGTTTGATTATGAATTCGAAGGAATGGAAGGAATTGAAAAACAGCTCGCCCGAAGAGCAGCGTCGTCTCCTATCTGAGTTTTGGAGCCGGCGCAATCCCTCCTCGGAAGGCGCGACGAATCTGTTGGAGGAAGAGTTTTATTGGCGGGTGAGTGAAGCCAACTCGCGTTTTGCGTGGGGCAAAGGTGAAGGTTGGGAATCGGACCGAGGGCGCGTTTACATCATTCACGGCTCGCCGGACAATGTCGTGCGGCGTTTCGATCAGCGCTATGGCCGCAGCCTGGAAGTGTGGCGCTATGAAAACCCGGTACGCGAATTCGTGTTCTACGATGAACACGGTGACGGTCGTTACGTTCTCATTCGGCAGACCCACCCCATCTAGTTGATGGACTAATGGAATATTGGAGTGCGGGATTATTGGAACCCAGCACTCCAATACTCACTCACTCCAAAAGCTAATACTCCCCCCAAGCATTCCTTCTTTTTCTTTTCTTCTCGAAAAACTTCACCAAAATCACGCCGAGCAAAAAGCCGCCGATATGTGCGAACCATGCGATACCGCCGCTCACATTCACCCCCAGTGCAACAATACCCTCCGCGACTTGATTGACAAACCACACGCCGAGCACGATGAGCGCGGGCACGCGAAAAATGAAGAAGAGTGGAAAGAAGACCAGCACGCGCGCGCGTGGAAAGCCAATCATGTAAGCGCCGAGCACGCCGGAAATCGCGCCACTCGCGCCCACCATCGGAATCGCCGAAGTCGTATCGCTCAGGATGTGTGCGAACGCAGCGCCGAATCCGCACAGTGCATAAAAGAAAAAATAGCGCACCGACCCCATGAGGTTTTCGACATTGTCGCCCAAGATGAAAAGATAAAGCAGGTTGCTGAGCAGATGCATCACACCGCCGTGCAGAAACATCGAAGTGAAAATATTCAAGTATGCCCCGCGTGCGATGATCGCCTGCGGCACCGCACCGTATTTTTCTATGAACGCATGCGCGTCCTCCGGGGTCAGAAAAAACTGGTGCAGAAAAATTGCGATATTGAGCGCGATGAAAAGCGAGTTCACGAATGGAAAATGTTCGCGCGGATTGTCGTCACGCAAAGGAATCATAAATCATTTGCCCCGCAGCAAGAGATAAGCGAGCCACAGCCAACCGCACAGAAAGGCAAGTCCCCCAAAGGGGGTGAGGGCGCCTAGCCACTTCATGCCCGTAAGCGCCAGCACATACAAACTGCCGGAGAACAAGATCATGCCGCATATGAACAGCCAGCCCACGGGCGCGAGCGCCAACGCTTCATTCTGGCGCTGCAGCAGGCCAACGAGCGCCAGCGCCACGGTATGAAACATTTGATAGAGCACGGCTTTGTCGTAAATATCACGGCCATAGCTGTCCAATACATTCTTCAAAGCATGCGCGCCGAACGCTCCCAATGCCACGCACAGAAAACCCGAAAGCGCTGCCACACTCAGCCACGTCTTGCTCATAATTTCCTCGCTTGCGATCATCACAGCGCACTACTCTGTGAATAATTCAAAACGCACGGAGCGCAATGGATTGATGGCTCCCTGACGTGCAGCCAATTCAAATCGAGAGAGAGTACTCGCTCCGTATGCCGGATTCGGAATGATGAATCCGGGCGCCTTCACACAACTTGATTTCTGCGGAATGACCAGACCCACTAGGGATTCGAAAACTCTTTATCAACGATATTGATCTGCCCGGGATATTTGAGATTGACACCACTGACTGTAACCGTCGGCGTTGCGCTCAAAGTCAATCGCGCCGTGCTGCCGTTTTGCCCGGCAATGGCCAGGGCCAGATTCAGCATGTCTTTGTAGCCGCGCTCGTGAAAGAACGAGTACAGATCGAGCGACATTTGCAAGGGAATCTGCGCCACTTCCCCGGTGCCGGGAATGACGATCGGGCTGTTGATATTGCCCGAAATCGTCTCTTGGCTGTCGATCTTAAGCGTCCACGCCAGCGCGCTCAAAGTCGCCGTGCTCTGCGGCGCGCCTCCCGTGCCGTCGTTGGGGTTCTTTGCGGCAACATTGAGTGTGAATCGCAACGGCAGAGATTTGTTCGCGAAGGCTTGCGTCAATTTTAGGCCGTCGACGACACTGAAGCGCAGCGGATCACTAGCCTTCGACAGATCGACGCCGGCCAGCGTGCCCGGCACGACACCATCCAATTTGAATTGCAGGCGCTTGAGATTCACCAACGCATTTTGCATTTCCTGCAAAGCCGAACAGCCGCAA
>JABWAN010001008.1 GCA_013361015.1 Candidatus Zhuqueibacterota bacterium
ATGAAAATCTTTTCCTGGCCCAACGCGCGCGCAGCGATATGGCGCAACAAAAAAACCTCAAAAAATGATTTCTTAACTTGACATAGTGAGTCCGGCTTATGTCAGCTCGGTGAACTAGCCCCCTCGGTAAACAAGCAAAGATGATACTGCGGTGGAGCAGCGACCCAACAAAAGGAAAAGCCCTAGGGCAGTATAGAAAGCAATTCTCTTTCTCCTTCTCTCATTCCCCTTCCTGAATAATCTTTTCCCGAATGGCGTATTTGGTCAAGTCCGCGATATTGTCGAGTTTGAGTTTGTCCATGAGGTTGCGGCGGTGGGCGTCCACGGTTTTGGGGGAGATTTTCAAGGCGAGGCCGATGGCTTTGGTGTTTTCGCCCTGCGCGATGAGGCGCAACACTTCCAGCTCGCGGTCGCTCAAGTCGTTGGGGTTGTGCGGCGAGGAATTGCGCGCGATGTGTACGAACTCTTCTTGAATGGTGGCGTTGATGCCGGCGCTGAAATAGAATTTGCCCTGCAGTACGGTATGAATCGCTGCCATCAACTCACCGGCCTTGCAGCCTTTAGAGAGATAACCCGACGCGCCCGCGGCCATCATACCTTTGATCATCGCGCCCTCCTCCAACACGGAGAGCGCAATGACTTTGATTTCTTTGTGCGCCGCGGTGATTTTACGCGTGGCTTGTATGCCCGAGATTTCCGAGCCGCGCAAACCGATGTCCATAATCACCACGTGCGGTTGCAGCTTGAGCGCGAGGTCGATGGCCTCGGCGCCGTTATCCGTCTCGCCGACAACTTGCAGTTCCGGCTGGCTTTCCAACAGCGCACGAAAGCCCTCGCGAATGACGTGATGATCCTCCACGAGCAGAATATTGATTTTCATTCCGTTCTTCCTCCCGCGCAAGTTTCACTCAAAAAAGATTAACAATTCGCCCTTGACCATTAGCAATTATATTGACAATGTTAAGTTGACTTTTTTAACCGCAAAGGCCGCCAAGCTCACGCTAAGTTCGCAGAGAGCTTAACACTTTCTTTTGAATCTTTGCGTGCTTTGCGCCTCCTTCGCGAACTTCGCGTTTAAGCCAACATTGTCAAGCCAATTATCAATCGGCAATGGTCAATGGCCAATGGTTCATGATGAATGATCATGGCACAATGAGCAACGAATGCCGCGGTGTTGAGGCTATACCTTCGGCACCCACACTTTGATTTGCCCGCCTGCCAAATCCGCAGAAACGCCGATCGCCACGCCGCCGCCGTAATACTCCGCGCGATTTTTCACATTGAATAAACCAAAGCCCGAGTCCGTATTGAGCGTCAACTGGCTATCTTCCACGGTGAAGCCGGAGCCGTTGTCTTGCACGGTCACGGCAATCGTGTGTTCCGCGCGGCTGAGAGAGATCACGATTTCATCCGCCCCGCCGTGTTTGATCGCGTTGTGCAAGAACTCGCGCACGGCCTTGTAGAGAAAAATCGCAATCTCCTGATTGACTTGAAAATCCTGCCAAGCGTCTTCCACGCGCACCACGACGTTGTGCTGCCGCGCGAAATCCGTGGCGAAAGCTTCGACGGCCGCCACAAAGCCGACGTTATACAACACCGGCGGCACGAGATCGGCAATCAACGAACGCGTGCCGCGCGTGAACTGTTCAATCGAACGGTCCAGCTCGTCCAACCCTTTGCTGATTTCCGGCGAAGAGTTTTTCTTTTTCAAATCATCGAGCAGGCGCGCGGAGGTAATCAGAATTTCGCCGATGCGATCATGCAGGTCTTCGGCAATGCGTTTTCTTTGCCGCTCTTCATCTTCCGACGATGTTGCCGAAAGCGCTTGCAGCTTCTTCTGCTTCTGCAGCAATTCCGTGGTGATATCATAGGCTCGCGCAAAGCGGAATTCGGCGGTGTTGTCGTTATTGGTGAAGTTTTGCATTTCCCATTTGAGATATAGAATGCTGCCGTCCGGCAATTTTAGGGGCGCAGTGACCTCGGCGCGATCTTCTGCCGGTGCGCTTGCGGAACTCCGCAGCGCGTCGGGTAGAAAGCTCAACTCCTGTATCTTTTTGCCGGCAAAGGCCTCACGAAAAAACTTTTCCGAAGCCGCGTCGCGAGTTTTGAAAACTGCGACGCGATCCTGCTCATCAAAAACAATCGTCATAAACGCGGGCGTGAACTCGATCGCGGCCTCGGCGAAACGCTGCGCTTTTCTCAACCGGTTCCCCGAAACTACTAGATGATAGCCATACATGCCGACCACCAGCATAATCATGGCCGTGGTAAAGGCAATGGCTACGATAAATTGCATGGAATCCATTTCGATCACGATCGCGCTCCAGAGAGAAGGGAAGGTCTGCTCCCATTCTAAAAATTTGCGCGATCAATCAAAAGAAAATTATTGCGCATGGTTATGATGAGGCTCCCCCCGTGCCTCATCAATTCTGTTCGGGCGCGAGGGCATCGAAGTCGGCGCAAGATAGAACGCGCGCGCGGCGTTTGCACTAAGCCTTTGGCGCACTCTCTCAGCATTTCACGCATCGGGCG
>JABWAN010001009.1 GCA_013361015.1 Candidatus Zhuqueibacterota bacterium
AACATCGCCGCCATCGCAGGCTTCAAAAGGCTCAATGTGTTCTCGTGGCGCGTGAGTTTGCTTGCAGCTTTGCCCGCCATCTTTGGCGCCATTCTCGGCGCGAACCTCGCCCTCGACATCTCCGAGGTAGCGTTCAAACGCGTGTTGGCCGGCATCATGCTTGGCGTTTTGATATTGATCCTCTACGACCCCAGCAAACGCATTCGCGCACATGCCGGCCCCATGACCCTCAAGCGGCAAATCCTCTTCGGCTTCGGATTCTTTCTCGTCGGCGTGTTCGGCGGCTTCATTCAAGCGGGCGTGGGTTTTCTCATCATCGTGCTCATGCTGCTCGCCGGTTTCGATTTAGTCGTTACGAACGCCGTGAAAGTGCTCGTGGTGTTTATCTTCACCATTGCGGCGCTTGCGGTTTTCATTCTGCATGATCAAGTGAATTATCTTTTCGGCACGGCGCTTGGCCTCGGCAGCGCTTTCGGCGGATGGCTCGGCACGCACGTCGCCGTGAAGAAGGGGCATGAGTGGGTGCGCGCGTTCGTAAGCGTGGTGGTCGTGCTGTTTGCGCTACAGCTCTTAGTGGATTCCTTCTGGCGCTGACAAGATGCTACTATGAAAAATGTATCGGCTTTTCTGCTTATCATTCGCCCTCTCAACGTTTTCATTGCGGGACTCTCCATCGCGTTGGCTGCTTTGCTCGCCGAAGCGCATTGGCTTTGTGCCTCAGTCATGTTCGCCGTGATCTCCGGCATGCTCATCACCGCCGGCGCGAACGTGAGCAACGATATCTGCGACATTGCGATTGATCGCATCAATAAACCGCAACGCATTTTGCCCGCGGGCCGCATGTCTGTGCGCGCAGCGCAAATCTACACGATAATTCTATTGGCTAGCGGGGTAATTTTTAGTATATTCGTCGGCCTTTTTGCGGCAATTATCGCGGCGAGCAGCACGTTCCTTGTCATTATTTATAATCTTTGGCTGAAGCGCCAACCCCTGGTCGGCAATTTCGTAGTGAGCATGGTTTCGGCATTGGCATTCATTTTTGGCGCAGTCGCCGCCTGTACGAATAATCCACGATGGCAAGCCGGTTTCTTTCCGGCGTGCTTTGCCTTTCTCTTTCATTTTGGAAGAGAGATCGTGAAAGACATTGAAGATCAAGCTGGAGACCGCGCTGTGCATGCGCGCACCCTGCCGTTGGCTTTCGGATTAAGCGCGGCACAGGCTGTCGCGACAATTGCGTTCGCGACCTTGTTGATCGTTGTGCTCATTCCGTTTGTGCGCGGCGTCTATCAGCAACCCTATTTGTGGATCGTTCTGCTCGGGGTTTATCCCGCCATCCTCTTCGCGACTTGGCAAGTGTGGCGCCATCCCGAAGTGCGACCGATGCGCGCAGTGAGCAACCTACTCAAAGCCGACATGTTGATCGGCGTGTTGGCGATCTGGCTCGGTTCACAAAGCTAACGCCACTGCCTCGCGCACTGCGAGGCGCGGCAAATACGAAGGCAATGCATGCGACCTACAGGCTTGTTGCTTGCCGCCTCACGCATTGCCAACATGAAAGTCTCACACAATGCGAGCATTGGTGCAAAGAGTCCGGCGCGGCGCCGTGCAAGTCGCAGGTAAAACCGTTGGCGAGATCGGCAACGGTTTGGTGATTTTGCTCGGCATCGCAAAGACCGATACGCGCAACGAAGTGCGATATCTCGCAGAGAAATGCGTCAACTTGCGGGTGTTTGAAGATGAGAACAGCCACTTCAATCGCTCATTGTTGGAAGTCGGCGGCGGCGTTTTGGTGATTTCGCAATTCACGCTTTATGGCGATACGCGCAAAGGGCGGCGGCCCGGATTCGAAGCCGCGGCGAAACCGGAACTCGCGGAACCTTTGTACTTGGCGTTTATTGCAGAATTGCAGAAACACCCCATCACGGTGGCGCAAGGAGTGTTTGGCGCAATGATGTTGGTTGAAATTTACAATGACGGCCCGGCGACATTTCTCTTGGAAACGCCGGACCCGGCCGCACAAAGCTGAAAGCATGAAATACCCTTTTCCATTACCGCACAAGCCGATCATCCTAGCGTCCTCCTCACCGCGTCGCGCCGAATTGCTCAAAAAAATCGGTCTCGAATTCCGCATTCACCCCAGTGCCGTTGACGAAGAGGATTTGCTGCATCTCGAACCGGTTGTCATGGTCGAAACGTTGGCGCAACGTAAAGCGCTGGTCGTGGCACAGCTCTACGAACAAGCGCTCGTAATCGGTGCAGACACGACGGTCGTCTTGCAGGATCGCATTTTAAGCAAGCCTGAATCACCGGCGAACGCATGCGAAATGCTGGCCCAGCTTTCCGGACGGACGCATTTCGTGTATACGGCTTTTACTTTGCACGATCGCCCTTCGGGCCGCAGCGTAACGGAGGTCGAGAAAACCGAAGTGACTTTTCGCAAGCTGAGCGCACACGAAATCGCGACGTATGTGAGCACAGGCGCAGGGATGGATAAGGCGGGAGCATACGGCATTCAAGATTTCAGCGCGGT
>JABWAN010000040.1 GCA_013361015.1 Candidatus Zhuqueibacterota bacterium
TTGCACTGATTCAACCTCGACAATGTTAAGTTGACGTGTTTAACCGCAAAGGCCGCCAAGCTGTCGCTAAGCTCGCAGAGAGCTTAGCACTTTTTTGAATCTTTGCATGCTTTGCGCCTCCTGCGCGAACTTCGCGTTTAAGCTAACATTGTCAAGCAACTTCGCCCGCATGGGACGGTTTGCAAGCAGGCAGCTTGTGCTACGGCAGTTTTGTGGTAGTTCTCTTGTGTGAATAAGTTTGTGCCGAGCGCTAAAAAGGATTCTGAATGGCATGTTCAAGCCGAGGCGCTCATGCTCTCGGCTTTAAGCCACTTCGCACGAAGAGGCCACCTAGGTAAACAAGCGAAGAACGCCCCTCGGTGCAGCAGCGACAGAACATAAAAAACCACCCTAGGCTTTGTGATGAACCTCAGAAAGCGATTCCGGAGTGACTGCGCTACAATGACGGAGGCAATACCTGAGGAAAAGCAAGCAATCATTTTAGTTCTTTAGTTGGCCCGATTCCCTCCCCTGCAAAAGTCTCCAACTTGCCAAGCTGTTCTCCTTTGCTTATATTTCTCCCATGGAAAGAATCGAGATTTGCATCGTCGGCAGCGGCCCGGCGGGCATTGCGACCGCCGCGGCGTTGGTGCAGCGCCGGCCCAGTTTGCGCGATCATGTGTTGGTGTTGGAGAAAGTACAGCATCCGCGCCATAAGCTCTGCGGCGGCGGCTTGACGCCGTGGGTGGATGAAATCTTGCGCGAGCTGGGCTTGGAAGCGCAGGTGCCGGACTTTCGCATCGAGCGCGTGCGGTTTTATGTAAATGATGCGCCGCTCCTGTTCGACATTCCCGGTCTCATGCGCACCGTGCGCCGTAACGAGTTCGATGCCGCGCTCGCGAATTCTCTGCGGAGCAAAGGTGTGCGGCTCATGGAGAACGTCGCCGTGCAAAGCCTGAGCGAGCAGAGCGACGGCATGCTCCTACATACGACCGCCGGCGATTTTTTCGCAAAACTTGTCGTCGGCGCAGATGGCGCGAAGAGCGTGGTGCGCCGCCAATTCTTTCGCGAAGAAATCTCGCGCGTCTCGCGCTTGCTGGAAGTATTGGTTCCGGCACGGAATGGCGCGCTGGAAGATTTCAATTCCCAAACGGCGCTCATTGATTTTCGCCCGATGCGCGCGGGTTTGCAGGGTTACGTGTGGGATTTTCCATGTTGGATTGACGGCCGGCCGCATTTGAACGTGGGCTTGTTCGACAGTCGCGTTCACGAAAACGCAGCGCAAACACGCGCCGATCTTCCCGCCTTGTTGGAGCAGCACCTCGCCGCCCGCGGCTTCGAACCTTCCACAAAAGTGATGGGCCATCCCGAACGCTGGCATCATTCCGCGGATTGTTTCAGCCGCCCGCGCGTGCTTTTGGCGGGCGAAGCGGCGGGCATCGAGCCGTGGCTGGGAGAGGGGATTTCCGCGGCGCTCGCTTACGGCCCGATTGCTGCGGAAACCCTCCTGCATGCCCTCGACACGAAAGACTTCTCGTTGCGTGACTATCGCGAGCGTTTGCGCGCGCACCGTCTCGGAAAATTTTTGCAGCGCAATCGCATCGTTGCGCGGCTGTTCTATAGTCGCCACCTGCGCGCAGCATTGCCGCTCTTTGGACGCGTGCTACAAGGCTACATGCGGCTGAAGCACAAATCGCATTGAGAATTATCAATGCAAGAATCCAAAACCGGTAACCGCGAATGAGCGTGGATTAACGCGAACAAGGAAGGCTGGCTTTCATTGGCGTCGATTTGCTGAAAGCGCGAGAGTTTTGTTTGTAAAGGACTCTGGAGAAATGTTATGGCAGCCTTTGCCGTGCGGTGCGCCGCATAGAGGTGGTCCCGCATCCCAATGCGGATTTGCGCGAGTGGCGAAAGTAGACGACTAACACGGCGTCGTGCAGAAAGGTGAATTCAAAACCGGCGATTGGGCGGTATCTATTCCAGAAGTTGCGCTCGTGCCGCAAGATTTGCTCGCAGAGATGAAACTGGGCGCAAGCTTTCCGGCCCGGAGTAATCGGCGCACACCAAAGGCAAGACGAGCTTGCGCGGCGAGCGCTGCACGTATGCGAGGGCAGCGTCATTCGCCCGACCAAAGAGCCTTACACGCATGATCGCGGTCGCGTGATTTTGAAAAGCGTGAATCCGGATTATCTTTTGCGCAGCAGGGAAACTACGGAGTTTGAGTGTGTCGCTCGGGCTACTGTTCTTCCCCCAATCATTCCCCTCTCGGCATGGCCGATTTTTTTTGATTCCCTCGTTCCGCTTATCCCTTTCCCCGCCAACGCTCGAGTTCGCGGCGCGACTTTTTCGTGGGCCGGCCCTTTTCCGGCGAGGGCAATTGGCGCGCTTGTTCTCTGAAAAGCTTCATCAACTCCACGGTCTCGGGCGGCAGCTCCGGCGTCGTTTCATGATAGACGAGTTTGGCATCTTTGGCCGACAGCCCGCGCGTGGGAATCTCTTTGATCTCGAGTGTACGATAATGGTTCGATGCTTTTACAACGACCACATCACCAATATGGACAACCTTCGAAGGTTTCGCGGCGTGGTCGTTCACTTTCACGCGTCCGAGATCGCACGCTTGCGCCGCTTCTTCTCGGGACTTGTAAATGCGCGCAGCTTTGAGCCATTTATCGAGGCGCATTTCGGGGGCGGCAAGATCGGCCGTGTGCTCTGGAAGCTTCATTTCTCATCAAAAAATGGTTGCTTCAAAACAGCTTGAGTTGATTGTCTGCAATCTTCTCGACTTGTTTCTGCGGCTTGGCGTGCCAATGCTCATAGGCTTTGAGCTGCTCCTCGATGTCCGCGAGAAAACGCGAGGGTGCATGCTCGCAAAGTTTGCCGAAGAGCCGCCGCTTCATGGCGCGCAGCAAATACAGTTGCTCTTTCGCACGTGTCATGCCGACGTAAAAAAGTCTGCGCTCTTCCGCCGGTTCGCCCCTCAAAGTCTCAAGCTGCATCGGCGTCAAATGTTCCTCGCAGCCTACTATGAAGACCACTGGGAACTCCAATCCCTTCGAAGCGTGCAACGTCATCATCGCGATTTTCTCTGCATGGGCTTCGAAGTGATCGCTTGCGCGTTCCAGTGCCAGCGTATCGCAAAGCGCGCGCGCGGATTCACGCCGTCGCGCTAGGCTCAATACACGTTGCCAATTCTCGTATAGCGCAGCATGCTCGTGCAGAAAGGTCTTTATCAAACCGGCTTGATAAAAACTCTCGAGGGCTACGGCCAGCTCTTGCTGTTGCAAGCTCTGTTCGAACGCCAATAAACATTGCTGCGTCACTTCGAGCGCCGCTCTTACTTTTGCGCCGAGGCTTTCAACTTCGGCAAAGCGCAATATTTTCTCCAGCTCAAACGGTTGTGCAGTGTCAAAGGCTTTGAGCATTCTTTGAGAAAGAACTTCGCCAAAGCCCGGCGTGAGCCTGGCAATGAGTTCCACCAAATGCTTCGTTTGAAAGTGCAAGCCTGCAGCGTGGCGCAGCAATGCCGCCAAGGGCAACACGCCATCACGTTGCAAGAGCGGCACGTCGCCGGAAATTTGATAGGGCATGCCGGAACGCTGCAGCGCTTCTTCGAGCGGGCCGCGCAACGCATTGAGGCGATAGAAAATCGCGAAGTCGCCGAAGCTGCGCGCGCCTTCTTCCGCGCGCTCGACGCGGCGCGAGTCTTGCGAGAACAGGCTCGTGCCGCCCACCATCTTTTCAATTTGATGCACGACGTATTCGGCCTCGGCTTTTTCCGTGGGCGCCGCGTAAATCGTCAAACGGCCTTCGGTCAACAGCGCCGCGGAAAGCGGCAGCGTAAAACTCTCTTCACCGTGTTCGATCACTTGCCCCGAGGCCGAAAGAATGTTCGCGCCGGAGCGATAGTTTTCCTCCAAACGCATTTCCACGGCGCCGGAAAAATCTTGCGCGAAGTTGGAGAAGTAACTCACCTCCGAGCCGCGAAAACCGTAGATCGCTTGATTGGGGTCGCCGATTGCAGTGACGAATGCGGCCTCGTGCGCGAGCAATTTGAGCAAACGATGTTGCGCGGGATTGAGGTCTTGATATTCATCCACGAAGAGCCAGCGATAGCGGCCGCGCACTTGTTCACGCACGGCTTTATCGTTTTCAATAAGAGCAATCGCTTCGAGCAAGATATCATCAAAATCCCAAAGCTGCGCGCGCCGCAAAGCATCTTGATACATTTGTTCGCGCGCGTATCGGTCGCGCGCTTGCAGAAAATTGAGCGTGGCCTTCTGCAGTGAAATTTCTTCAAGCCAGGCTTGCCGCTCCGCGGCCGCCGCTTCGGGCCAAAGGTTTTTGGCAATCTCTTTCCGCTGCTCTTCGTCGATGATTTCAAACGCGGCTTGCGTCCCGCCGTGCGCGCGCAGCAAGTTCAAACAGAACGCGTGAAAAGTTCCGGTGGTGAGTCGTTGCGCGGCCTTGCCCAAACGCTCGTGCAAACGGCGCTGCATTTCTTCCGCGGCTTTGTTGGTAAAAGTGATCGCGAGCACCGCTTCGGGCGACACACCTTGCTCCACGATGTGCAAAATACGATGCACGAGCGTGTGCGTCTTGCCGGTGCCGGGGCCGGCAACGATCAACAAGTGCGAGCCGGAATGCTGCACGGCGCGTTGTTGTGAAGGATTGAGTAGAGGTAGCGCAGACGTCTTGTCTGCAGGGAAGGAACTCTGCACTACTCCATGTGATGAAGAACTTTCAGCGGAAGCCGCTTCACGGGTTGAAGACAAAGTTGCTTCTTCTTGGGCAGGAGCGGGCGTCGAAACGCCATTACTGAAATCTAAATCGAGCGAAGAATCTTTTTCGTCATTTTCTTCCTCGACTTTTTTTTTTACGTGGCGTCTTTGCCTTTTTTTTGATGCGGGCGATACCCCCCTTAATCCCCCCGCAAGGGGGGAAGCCGCAGCGTTCCTCACTGACTCAACGCTATGCCCCCCTTGCGGTGGGCCAGGGGGGTGTTGCTGCGCGCTCGCATCGAATTCTATTTCCACCGCACTGCTGCGTCGTTCCAATTCTTTTCTCTCTTCATCCGTAAAAAGATGAATCGTGCCATACTCGCCGTCATAGCCCGCGGCGATTTGCACTTCGCCCTTGCGCATGCGGCGGATGCCCTCGGCCACAACCTCGCCCGCGTATTTCTTGATCTCTTCCAGCGGCGCTTCCTGCAAAATGTGCAATTCATTCCCCACCTGTTTAAGCAAGCGCTCAAAAACTTCATTCACACCTTTGGTTGTGGCGGCTTGCCCGCGCGCATCGCCAATGACCTCGGGCAGAGGAATGATACTGGTATATGGCCGCCAGCGCGGAGGCCGTTCGCCCTCGGGGCGATCGGCCAATTCTTCCACGCGCGCCATGACGCCGACAGTGACGGGCTTGCCGCACACCGGGCAATTGCCCTGGTGCGCCGCGGTCTCTTGCGGATGCAAGCGCGTTTTGCACTCACGATGGCCGTCGAAATGATATTTGCCCTCTTCGGGAAAAAATTCCATCGTGCCGAGAAAGCCGCGATCGCTCTCTTCCTTCCACGCGCGATAGATCGCGGGATACGACAGCTCGGTGTCGAATAAATTCGCTTCGCGCGCAAGCTTCGCCGGCGAGTGCGCATCCGAATTGGAAACCAGCACGAAACGATCGAGCTGTTTGAGCCGCCAATTCATCGGCGGATCGGAAGAGAGGCCGGTTTCAACTGCAAAGATGTGCGGCGTGAGATCAGCGAAGCAATCTTCCATCGAATCGAAGCCGCCTTTGGAGCCGAGCACCGCAAACCATGGCGTCCAAATGTGCGCGGGCACCAGAAACGCGAGCGGATCGGTTGCGAGCACAATCTCGAGCAGATCGCGCGAGTCGAGGCCGAGAATGGGCCGGCCGTCGGAGCGAATGTTGCCGATGGCTTCCAAACGCGCTTGCAATTTCAGCGCGGCATCGAAGCTCGGTGCGAACACGACGTTGTGAATTTTGCGGACCTTGTCGAGGCGTTTGTAGATGCTCGAAATTTCCACGGTGAGCATGAAGCGCACTTCACCCGCGCAGGCCTTGGGCACTTCCGGTTGCGTCAGCTCGGCAAATTCTTTTTTGAGTTTGAAGAGTCCCGCTTCCGCAGGCTCGAGCTTCTTGCGCAACTCGTCGAGCCAACCGGGATGCACGAAGTCGCCGGTGCCGACCACATGGATGCCTTTGAGCTGCCCCCATTTGCTGAGATGTTCGAGATTGAGTTGCTTGCTGGTTGCGCGGGAATAGTGCGAATGAAGATGGAGGTCGGCGTAGAATTTCATGTAGGCTCACAATGCGATGAGTTGCTGATGAAAACAAACGCGGGCATGCTACAAAACGAGCGGCAAACTCGCAAGGGAAAAGATGGGAGGGAGGTGTTGCCGCGGGCGCTTGTGGTAGTCGCTCGGCTTGCGGGGCAATCTAGCGCAGCGCTTTTTTGTTTTGTCGCTGCTCGTTCTTGCGTATCATCTTCGCTTGTTTACCTAGGGGGCTAGTTCACCGAGGTGACATAAGCCAGGCCGAGCCGGAACCAAAAAGATCAGCCCACGGAATCACACGGAAGAGCACGGAATTTATATTTTAGATACTAAGTCCTCTGCGAAGAGGGACTTTGGCCGGCTTACATTTTTCTCCGCACCAACCTACGACACACTTCCACTAGCTCCACACACATCTCATAGCGCACAAACGGCGTAACGAGATAGAGGCCGTTGAAATAATCCAACACGCTTTCCAAAATTTCTGCAGCAATGGTGACTCCTTCGCGTCGCGCGCGTTCGCCTTCAAACCGGAAAAGCCGCTGCCGCACTCTTTCGGGAATTTGAATACCGGGCACTTCGTTGTGCAGGAAGTCCGCATTGCGCCCGCTAGTGAGCGGCATGATTCCGACGAAGATCGGAATCTCGAACTCACGCGTGGCTTCATAGACTTCGCGAGCTTGGCGCCAATCGAAAATGGGCTGCGTCATTACAAAGTCCGCGCCCGCTTCCACTTTGCGCCGCAAGCGCCGCACTTGCGTATCAATGCGCTCGACATTTGGGTTGAATGCGACGCCCACCGTGAAACGCGAACGCTCCTGCATCGCCCGGCCTGAAAACGCGATGCCTTGATTCATGCGTTTGATCATTTCAATCAAGCTGAACGAGTTGAGATCATACACCGAAGTCGCACCGGGTTGATCGCCGAATTTTGCGGGATCGCCGGTGAGCGCGAGCACGGTGTGCAGGCCGAGCGCATGCATGCCCATCAACTCCGATTGGGTACCCACAAGATTGCGATCACGGCACGCGAGATGAATAATTACCGGAATGCCGGCTTGTTCTTCCACCAAATGCCCGAGCGCGAGATTGCTCATGCGCGTGATGCCGAGCGAGCTGTCGGCCATGGTCAAAGCATCCACGCCGGCGCGTTTCAACTCGCGCGCGCCGGTGAGAATCGCTTCGTAACCGAGATCGCGCGGCGGATCCAATTCCACAATAATGGTCGGACGTTTCTTGACGTTTTGCAAAAACTCCGGCGTGGTGATTTTCTCTGCGCGCGGCGGCGTGGGCGTAATGTGCGGCGTGACGTGTTTGGCGGTCACCGGCTTGAGTCCGCGCAGGGCCTCGGCCATCGCGCGAATGTGCTCGGGCGTGGTGCCGCAACAGCCGCCGATGAGCCGCACGCCTTGTTCGCGTAATTTGCGGCTGCTTTCGGCAAAGTATTCGGGCGTGGAAAGATAGATGTAGCGACCGTCCACATATGCGGGCAAGCCGGCATTGGGAAACGCGGAGAGAATAAGGCCGTCAGCGAGCGGCACTTCGCGCAACGCCGCAATGATGCCGTTCGGCCCTTTGGCGCAATTGATGCCGACCACGTGCGCGCCCGCTTCACGCAGATGTCGAAACCCCACGGTAAGATGGAGGCCATCGCGTGTGTAACCCGCGTCATCAACCACGACTTGCGCAATGATCGGCAGATTAGTCAAACGCCGCACTTGTTCGAGCGCCAATTCGAGCTCATCCACGGCCATAAAGGTTTCAAATATGAGCGCATCCGGTTCGGCCTCGGCCAGCGCGGAGATCTGTTCGGCAAAAATCTCGCGGCATGCGGCAAGCTCCAAGTCTTCGCTGGCGCGATCACGCAGCGGGCCGATGGAAGCGAGCACATAGGCGCGGCCCTCCGCGGCTTCACGCGCCAACCGCACCGCGGCGTGATTAAGCTCGCGCACTTTGTCTTCCAAACCGAAACGCGCGAGGCGATGCCGATTGGTCGTAAACGTGTTCGTTTCAAGCGCCTCGGCGCCGGCTTCGACATAAGCGCGATGAATGTTCCGAATCAAATCCGGTTGCGTGAGATTGAGTTGATCGAAAGATTGCGAAAGCGGAATGCCGTGGCTATAGATCATCGTGCCCATCGCACCGTCGGCGACGAGCAGGTCTTCTTGGAGGCGTTGTAAAAAAGGTGTGAGCATAGTTGTTGAACTTGGAGTGTTGGAGTGATGGAGTTTGGGATTGTTGGAGTAATGGCGCATTGCGGCTCCATCAATCCATTACTCCACCCCTCCAACACTCCAAACGATTAAATCCGATCGGTCATTTCGAGAGGTGAGATTTGTTCGAGATAAGGCGGCGCGCGGCGCGCGTTGCCCCACCAATTGCTCCACGAGGCGATCACGCGGCGATTGAGGGCATGCGCCTCCGTGTTGAGCGCCGGGTAGTGAATCTGGCCGAAGTCTTTGCCCACCAGCCGCGACAAGGCCGCGACGAATAAGTATTGCGTTTCCGCGTTCGGCTCGCGCATGAGTGCGTCGATTAACACGCCCACCATGTCGTGATGCGAACCGGCCACCACGTAATTGAGCATGGCTTGCACTTCCTCCAATTCCAAATCATAACTGCGCCAACGGCTCAACCACACGGCGAGCAACGGCAGAATTTTTTCATGCTCCAACTGGGGCATGATTTCCAGCAACACCCGCACCCACTGGCCCTCGAGCGGGCCGTTTGACATTTCCACCACCACCTCGGTCGCCGCTTTGTTATCGATCTGTGCCAGGGCAACAAGCGCTTCACGCTGCAAAGTGAAATCGTCCATGGCTTCCTGCTCTTGCAAAACTGCAATGAGCGCGGGCACGGCTTGTTGCGCGCGCACTTCCCCGAGCACGTGCGCCGCGGTTGCCCGCCAGTACGGCTCCTTTTCTTTTTTGGAATCGCTGACGACCTTGATGAGAAAGGCGATGCCTTCTTTCGTGTTCAGTGCACCTAGTGCACGCAAGGCTTGCGGGTTTTGCTCATATTGCGCGAGCCGAATCAACGCTGAAGTCGCACGCGCGTCACCCAATTCTGCCAAAGCTTGACATACGGCGTTCTGCATCACCAAGTCGCGCATGGGGAGCAATTCCAAAAGCGTGGACAACGCCTGCGGATGGCGGCTGCGTCCGAGCGCCGCAATGATCGCCTCGCGTGTGTGCGCGGAAGGATACTGCGCGTGCTTGGCAAGTTCTGCAAAGCTCCATAACTCACTGCGGCTGGCTTCGAGCATCACATATTGTTGAAACACCGCGGTCTTGCGCTCGAGCGTGTGGGCATTGCCTTCCCCCTCCGCCGACAGAATTTCGTAATCCGCGGACAGCTCATAAACCGCAAAGCGCGGGTGCAGGTCGATATTGAGGCGAAAAGCGCGGCTGTTGAGCGGCAAAACCTCGAAAAACTCCGGCGCCGCAAAATACCAGGTGTGGGCCGTTTGGTCGGCGCGACCGAACAAGGCCACGCTATCAATTTCACAAGTGAAGCCCAGATTGGGAGCATTGGGGGCAAGCGGAATATCGGCCAGCGCGCGAAGCTGAATGCGTTGCACGCGTACGGTTTGATCATAACTTTGATTGCCCAGCGTCCACACGCCCGCATATTGATTCGGTACCGGCGGCGCGTTGGCCACGAAGCGCCAATACAACGCCGGCTGTTGCCAGGCGCGCAAAGTCTGCAAGCTGAAGCGATAGGCGCCGAACAAGCCGAGCGCCAGCGCGATTACCGCAACAATGCGATAACTCGGTTTGTAACGCGCCACGGGTTTGCCACCACGGAAAGTGTCGATCCGGGAAAAAATACGGTAAAGCAGGAAGGAAGCCACCCCGGCCGTGCCCACGACGAAGAGGATGAGCTTGTTGAGGCTCATTTGATGGTTGGCGCTGGCATAAATCACATAGCCGATCGCACCGGCGCCTGCCAGCAAAGCCGCGTTGGAGGCATAATATGAACCGCTTTTCATTTCGAAGTCGAGGGTTGATAAAAGATCACGCGCTGAAGTCGACCAAAGTTGCTGCGCAAGATAAGAAAAAGCCGATGGGATTGCAAGAGGCGCAGCGGGTTTTTATGCAAAATTTGCAGAAAAGACCGACTCTCGTTATGTCCTGCTAGAAGCCTCTTCCCTCGCACTTGGTCTAGACCTCAAAACAGGCTCTATGGCAAACACGAGGGAAGTTTCAGGCTGTGGGAAATGCGGAATCGCTAGCTTCTTGGCGCCACAACCCCCTCACTCCATTCGGAATGACTCTTTCACACGAGCTGCTGCTTTCAGTATAGCAGCGTGAGGGGAACTGCACGCCGGGACATTTGTCCTTATCGCACCACCGCCATCTTGCGCACGGCCACTTCACTACCAGCTTCCAATCGTAGAAAGTACACGCCGCTGCGGACAAGCTCACCGGCTTCGTTTTGTCCATTCCAAAGCAGTGTGTGCGGCCCGGCTGCGAGCGCGCCATTAAGCAACTGCGCGACTTCTCTTCCCATGGCATCGAACACGCGCATGCGCACTTTGCTCGCACGCGGCAAAGTGAAACGAACTTGCGTCGAAGGATTGAAGGGGTTGGGATAGTTTTGCTGCAACTCAAAATCAGCAACCAGAGCGGCGGGTTGATCAACAACTTCATTCACAATGCCCGGCTCGGGTGGTGGCAATCTTTTGGAGGTATAAATGTGAAACTCGCCCGGCAGCAAATTGAACGCAGCTTGCGTGTCGCTCACTGTAATCGAATCGCCGCGGAAGTAGTTGTACCATTTGCCGGTACTTTGAAAATTGGGAAAGACGTTGCGCGCGGTCACACCAAAGTTGCCGATGATAGTCACATTCATGCTCGCGTGCGTGAGATTGATGCGGCGGTCATATTGCGCCTGTCCTACGCGCATGCTCACTTGCGTGGCTGTGCTGCGGAAGACTTCGTTCTCGTTGCGCAGTTTCAGCAGCGCCGCAAAAACTTTGTAAAGATTTTTGCGATTGGGCTGCGTGTTGTAGTTCCACAGAATCGGCTTGGGATCGGTGCGACCGTTATTCGGCAAGGCTTGATCGTAACCCAGCTCGCCGAACTGCCAAAGCATCTTCGGTCCGGGCAGCGTGAGAAAGAATGCGGCGACCAGCTTCATGCGATCAAGCGCGGTGTTCAAGTCTTTCACGCTGTAGTTGCCGCTGCTTCTGCCATATTGCAGGTTGCGATACATGAGCCATTCTTCGTCGTGACTTTCCATATATGTCACCAACCCGGGCTTATTCCAGCCGCGCGTTTTATAAAAGCCCCACGCGAGATCGGAGGAGAAGCCGCTGTCTTCGAGCCAGCCCATGGCCGATTGGCTGTACGCGCGATTCAAATTGCCCCAAAGGAGCATGCCGCGTTTGTATTCCGCCAATTCTTTCATCTCGCTGTTGTCGTCGATCAAATGTTCGAGAATCACATAAGCCGTGGAATCGACGCTCCAAATTTGATCGGCCATGCGCTTGAGAACAGCGATGCGGGCGTTGTCGCGCGGGCCGCTGTTGCCGGGGCGATTCGTGAAGCCGCGCGTGAAGTCGAAGCGGAAACCGTCCACGCGATATTCTTCCAGCCAATAACGATTCACGCGATCGACAAAATCTTTCGTCACTTGGCGCTCGTGGTTGAAATCATAACCGAACGCAAAGTCCGTGTGCGGCGCGGTGACGTTATACCACGGATTATCGGGCGCGGGCGGGCCGTACGCGCCGGTGCTGTACATACGCACGAGCGGGTGCTGCCCGTACGAATGTTGCAGCACCATGTCAATGATCACCGCCATGTTGCGCTTGTGGCATTCGTCGATGAAGCGCTTGAGATCGAAACGCGGGCCATAATACTTGTCGGGCGCGAAGTAAAAAGAAATATTGTAACCCCAACTGAGGTTGCCTTCAAACTCAGTCGGCGGCAACAACTCGATGGCATTCACGCCGAGCCTTTGCAGATAGCCGAGCGTGTCGATCAGCGTTTTATAATCGTGCGCGGCAATGAAGTCGCGCACGAGCAACTCATAGATCACCAAGTCTTTTTGCTCGGGGCGTTTGTAATTCGCGGCCTGCCAGTTATAAACGTTTTGCACGGTTTGTAGCACCGAGGCGATCTCTTCGGTTTTGCCGGTTGGGTATTGTATGAGATTCGGGTACGTCGCGCTAGTGATGAATCTATCATTAGAAGGATCACTGATCTGATCCGCATAAGGATCGGCAATACGCAAGCTGCCATTCACCAAATATTGATAGACGTATTGCCGATTCGGCACGAGATTCGTGAGCGTAATCCAATAACGGCTGCTGTCCGGCGTGCGTTTCATGAAGTACGCGGGATCGATTTGCCAATTGTTGAAATCGCCGAGGACGTATACAAAATTCTTGCGCGGCGCATGGAGCACCGCGGTCGCGGTTGTTGCGTTGATATAATTCACGCCGTCTTTCGCGCCTGCGGGCAGCGCTTCGACTACGAGCGGCGGATTAACGATGAAGGTGCTGCTGTCCGCGTTCTGCGCGCCCGTGCTCGTTCGGGCAAGGAGTCTGAGTTTGTGCATGCCGCTGCTCAAAGCCGAGGGTGGTGTAAAAGTGAAGAGCTTGGTCGCGGTATTATAATTCGCGCCGAGGTTGCCGTATGTCGTGTTGTCGATAGTGAGGCGCAACGAAGCCGTATCAATCGCGCCGTTCTTTGCGGGAAAAATGTACGCGGAGATTTGCGGCGTCGTGCCGCTCACCAATCCCGAAACCGCATTGGGAATGAGATAATGGATCGTCGGATTCTTCACATACAAAATCGAGTTGTCATTATCGGAAGCATTGCGCCGCGGGTTGAGCGGGTCGGAAAGCCAGCCGGAGCTTGCTCCGTTCTCGTTGAATCTGTATTGATACGCGCCGGCAAGGCCGCCGCCATTCACGCGCAAGCGCACGGTTTTGAACCAGCGCGCATTGGCAACGTCATAGTTCATGCGCGAAGGCGCGTTCGCATTGATGGTTCCATTGGTGTTCGGTCCCCAGTTGTTGAATTCTCCGGGCACGAACACGCTGCCGGGATTGACTGCGGGCTTGTAGTAAAAGGTAACGTCAACACTGTCTTGAGCGAAGGAAAAACTTTGGCAGGCGAAAATAAAAAGCAAAAGCAGAAAACGACGGGTCATTGCCGTGCTCCTCTGTAAAAAGCTGATTGCCTATTTGAATTTGTGCCCGCTTCTAAAGTGCTCCAACCTCGGCTTGGCCGAGGTTTTAAGGAGCGGCTATCATAAAGCGCCCGGGCAGTTTGAATGCAACGGCCAAGCCGTTGCAAGAGCATCTTAAGAATCATATTGCGCGACGCCAAGATCGCGATTATCTTGCACTATGTCAAAACAAAAAACACATTCGTTTCACGAGCGCGTCAAAGCGCTCGTGCGTAAAATTCCGCGCGGCAAAGTGGCGACCTATGGACAGCTTGCAG
>JABWAN010001010.1 GCA_013361015.1 Candidatus Zhuqueibacterota bacterium
CCTTCCAATAATAAAAAGCTGCTATTGTTGACTTGAACACTGAGTTGACGATAATCATCTTGCCCAACCAGTTTACCGACGATGACAATTTGACTCCGCGGCAAGGCCAGCTCTTGCGCAGCGGCCGAGCGCAAAGCAAGGCCGGGGCCTAGCTGCAAAAGCGCCGGCAAAATGAATCGCACGGCAAGGCCAGGGCGCATGACTTTCAAGGTAAAAAGCGTCGCATGTTTTTTCGAAAAAATTCGTTGCAAGATCAAATCAGAGGGCGAATGGTTGGGATGAAAACCTCAATGAGTTATCGCCGAAACTCCGTTTCAACTGTTAGCGCAGAAAAACTTTGCGAAAAACCTTAACAGCAGATTCGATATCCTCCCCGGTAATTTCCGAATGCGTGACCGCACGCAAAACGTACAAACCAAAAGCCACAACTCCAACGCCTTCTTGCAGCAGCGCAGTAACGGCAGTCGCAGCCTCCATGCGCGTCTGCGCGATATTGATAATTACGATGTTCGTTTGCACGCTTTCATGCTCAATTTCCAAACCGGGAATGTCGGCAACCCCTTCTGCCAAACGTCGGGCATTGCGATGATCCTCAACCAAGCGCGCGCGCTGATGTTCCAAGGCGTAGATGGCTGCGGCCGCCAAAATTCCCGCTTGGCGCATGCCGCCGCCGAACATTTTGCGAATTCGGCGTGCGCGCGCAATGAATTCGCGCGAACCTGCGAGCGCGGAACCGACGGGCGCGCCCAGACCTTTGGAAAAACAAACCGACACCGAATCAAACGCGTGCGCGTATTCGTGCGGCGGAATGCCGGTCGCCGCGCTGGCATTCCACAGTCTCGCACCGTCCAGGTGCAGGCGCAGATCGTGCTGCTTTGCCAGTGCTGCGATTTTCTGAATCTCTTCCACCGGAAAGATGGCGCCGCCGGCCCGGTTATGCGTGTTCTCCAGTGCAATCAGCTTTGTCGTTGGCATGTAATAAACCGCCGGTCGAATTAGCGCCGCGATTTGCTCGGCAGTAATCACTCCGCGAACGCCGCGAATCGTACGTGCATGCACGCCGCTCAATGCCGCAATTCCGCCGAGTTCATAATGCAGAAAATGCGCGTCCGCTTCGCAAATCACTTCATCACCCGGTTGCGTGAGGCCGCGGATCGCGATTTGGTTGCCCATGGTTCCGCTCGGCACGAACAGCGCAGCCTCTTTCCCCAACAAATCCGCAACCACCTCCTGCAAGCGATTGACCGTGGGATCTTCGAGAAAAACGTCGTCACCCACTTCCGCCTCCGCCATGGCTTTGCGCATTGCCGGCGTCGGCTTGGTCACGGTATCACTGCGAAGATCTATCAAAATTTTGTTCAGCATAAGATTTGAGGAAGCGCTTCGAGTGTTTAAATGGGCGATGAGTGTATCGTTTTTCACTTCAATTTGCAAGGGAAATCTCCCCGCTGCACTTGCTTCTCTGCGAAAATTCGCTATCTTACACAAACGGCACGAACCTCTTTGGAGAAATTCGCAATGCAAGTCGCAACGCTTATGCGTTTCATCAAAATCGAACACACTTTGTTTTCACTTCCTATGATCTTCAGCGGTGCTTTTCTCGCCGCGGGCGGAGGAATTTCGTGGCGCTTGGCGGGGCTGATGTTGCTCGCCGCGGTCGGGGCGCGCACGGTTGCGCTTGCGCTGAATCGCATCATTGATCGCGAGATCGACAAACACAACGCGCGCACCGCGATACGAGAATTGCCCGCAGGCCGCATGAAGATGTTCGAAGCGCTCGCCGTGCTCGTTGCCGGACTGGTCCTATACTTCGTTAGTGCTGAACTCATCGGTCGCTTTTGTTTGATTTGGTCGCCCTTGCCGCTCGCGATTTTTGTTTTCTATCCCTACATGAAACGCTTCACACCGCTTGCGCATTTCGGTGTGGGATTGGGACTCGGCATGGCGCCGCTGGCAGGATGGGTGGCGGTCACCCAGTCGCTAAATAATTTGCTCCCGGGGGTTGTGCTCGCCTTTTTCACCACTTTGTGGGTCGCGGGATTCGACATTATCTACGCGACTCTCGATGAGGAATTTGATCGACAAGCCAATCTCTATTCGATCCCCGCGCGGTTTGGAAAACCAACCGCTCTGCGCATTTCGGGGCTGCTGCATGCGCTCGCTTTCGCGGCGTTGCTTCTCGTCTTCGCGTTGTATGTGCGCTCGCTGGCCGCGCTGCCGCTCTTGGGAATCGCGGGCTTTTTGCTTTATCTCGAGCATGCTAAAGCTAACGACGTTGAGCTGGCCTTCTTTAAAATAAACGCCGTGCTCGGGTTCGTGATTTTTGCCATGATTGTGGTAGGAGTGAATTTCCCATGAAAATCGCTGTGGGCATTACCGGTTCCTCCGGCGCGGTGTACGCCGTGGAATTTCTCAAACATTGTCCGGGCGACAAGTTTCTCGTGGCAAGCAAATGGGGTAAAGCTGTTTTGCAGGATGAGATGGGCATGCAAGAGCGCGAGCTGGCGCCGTACGTCAAAAAGATT
>JABWAN010001011.1 GCA_013361015.1 Candidatus Zhuqueibacterota bacterium
ATCAATCTCGCTAACAAGCAGAGCAAGTCCGTTGCAGTCGTGGGCGGCGGCCCGGCCGGTCTCACGGTCGCCGGAGAGTTGATTCAACTTGGTTATCGCGTCACCGTGCTCGAAGCTTTACACAAACTCGGCGGTGTGTTGGTTTATGGCATTCCGGAATTCCGTTTGCCGAAAGCGATATTGCAGGCGGAAGTGGATCAGCTCGCAGAAATGGGCGTGGAGTTTCGCACCAATCACGTAGTGGGCCGGACCGAGCTGGTGGATGAATTGCTGGGCCGCTATGATGCCGTGTTCATCGGCACCGGCGCGGGTTTGCCTTATTTCATGAATGTGCCCGGTGAAAACTTGAACGGCGTTTATTCGGCGAATGAATTTCTCACGCGCCTCAATCTCATGCGCGCCTATCGCTTCCCGGAATGGGATACGCCCATCAAAGTCGGGAAGCGCGTGGCCGTGATCGGCGGCGGCAATACTGCGATGGATGCCGTGCGCACCGCGAAGCGCATGGGTGCGGAGCATGCGTATTTGATCTATCGTCGCTCGCGCACGGAACTGCCGGCGCGCGCCGAAGAAGTGCATCACGCCGAAGAAGAAGGCATCGCGTTTCGCTTTCTCGAAGCGCCGGTGGCAGTGCAGGGCAATCGCAAGGGCTGGGTCACACACATTGAATTAATCAAAATGCAACTCGGCGAACCTGATGAGTCCGGACGCCGCCGGCCCGTGCCCATAGCGAATTCGAACTATACTATCGAAGTCGATACCGTGGTCGTGGCCATCGGTCAAGGTCCGAATCCGCTCATTCCACGCACGACACCGGGATTGAAGACCGGCAAGCACGGCATCATCACCATCGATCCCGAAACTGGCGCGACCAGCAAGCCGGGCGTCTTTGCCGGCGGCGACGTTGCCACCGGCGGCGCGACCGTGATTCTCGCCATGGGCGCGGGCAAGAAAGCAGCGCAGGCGATACACACCTATTTGGGTTAATGTATGCGAGTATGGTGCATGGAAATGGCGCAGAAGACACGAAGCTTTTGGCAACCGATTTTAGGCAGGCATAAAGTTCATGGCTGAAGAAAACTTTGTAACGCTGCACGTGGGTTTTGCATCTAATCACAAATAAGCAAATCGAGCACGAGCACAACGTTTGGAAAAGACCATGGACACCATAACTGGATTGTTAATTCTGGCGATTTATTTTTTGCTGCAATTGGTCGTCCTGCCGAAACTAGGCGTCCCGACTTGAATGTCGTCGGCATGCGGGCATGATCCCCAAAGGGTTCCGGGCGAACCCAAGGACAAAAACGAGAAAACCACGAATCTGGATCAACACGAACAGGAGAAGAGATGATGAACAAGCAAGCTTTGATTGACCGTTTGAATGAAGACCTCGCCGGCGAACTCGGCGCGATCATTCAGTATCTCACGTACGCCGCAAAAACCAGCGGCCCGTTTCGACCGCAGCTCTCGCAATTCTTTCTCGCTGAAGTGGCGGACGAACAACTGCACGCGCAATTTCTCGCGAACAAGATCGTCGCTCTCGGCGGCGAGCCGACCACGAAGCCGCGAGTAGTTCCGGCGGCGCGCACCAATCGCGAAATGTTGGAAGCCGTGCTCGCCGCGGAACGCCAGGCCACGAAGGATTATACGCAGCGTGCGAAGGAGGCCGAAGAACTTGGCGAGAAAGGGCTCATGGTGCAACTCGAAGACATGGTGCGCGATGAAAGCGGCCATTCCGAGGAAACGGAAAGAATCTTGCGCGACTGGCCGTTGTAATATTGCTCTAGTAAGACTATCACACCCGTTTGCTCTTTTAACGCAGCCGTCCGTTCTGCATGATGCGCAGAACGGAAGTCTGCGTTCCCGCCCGTTTGCAAACAAATCACTTTAAACCTTTCGCAACCTCCTCCGTCCTTGTTCGTATTCAAAGCCCCGCAAGCTCAATCGGCCTTTTATTCAACTCCGGAGTGTGCATATGCGTTACGATCTCACGCTGTGCCTGGTACTACTCGCCGTCGTCATCGGAAGTGCTGATGCGCTTCAAGCCATTCCCGACAAAATCCTGCAGCTCAAAAAAATTCCCACCGCGGTCCTCGTCGATGGCGAAATTGATTTGGCGTGGGCCGCGGCCGATTCCGTCGTCGACTTTGTGCAATTGCAGCCGTTCGCCGGCAAAGATCCGTCGACCAAAACCGTGGCCAAAGTGTTCACCACCGAAGAGGCGCTTTATTGTTTGATGATTTGCTATGATGAGAAAAAGAACATTCAAAAGAATACCGGCCAACTCGATAACTCCGACGGCGACATCGTTTCGCTGATGCTCGACACGTTCGGCGACCGGCGCACAGCGTATAAATTCGCCGTCACCGCGTCGGGCGTGCGCAGTGATTGCCGCTTACTCGACGATGCCCGCAATCGCGACTACAGTTGGGACGGCGTTTGGTTCGCGAAATCTAAAGTTTATGATTGGGGCTTCGTGATTGAAATGCGCGTGCCCTATCGTTCCATCAAGTA
>JABWAN010001012.1 GCA_013361015.1 Candidatus Zhuqueibacterota bacterium
TGCCGGAACGTGCGCGCGTGCGTTTCGAACTTTTCGATGTGCTCGGCCGCCGCGTGTGGGCACAAGCAGAGAAATTTTTCCAAGCGGGTTTTCATGAAGAGACCTGGGATGGCAAAGATGAACTCGGAAAACTCGCTGCGAGCGGCAGATATTTTTTGCGTATGGTCGCCGAGAACGCGGCACGGCAAGAAATCGTACGTGAGGTGCAATTGAGTTTGATCAGATAATGCCAAAATGCCAATTGGAACGTCGCGCACTTGCCGCGTGCGTGGCATTTTCGCGATTTACTTTTTTGCGCGCGGTCTGTTTGCAACGCACATGTTGCGATACTTGACCTCGCGTGCCAATAGCAAATACGGCCCTGCGCGGAAGGGTCGCGCCTCAAATGAAAATAACTCCGCAGTCATTGATTTCAATTCTGGAAAGGAGCGGTGCCATGCTAACCCAACCGGTTCAGGAAGCCATCAACCACCAAATCAAAAGCGAGCTACACTCGGCTTACCTCTATTTGGCCATGTCGGCCTATTGCGAATCGTTGAATCTACGCGGGTTCGCGCATTGGATGCGCATGCAAAGCCAGGAAGAGCTGAGTCATGCGCTGAAACTGTTCGATTATGTAAACGACCGCGGGGGCCGCGTGATTTTGCAGGCCATCGACGCGCCGCCGGTGGATTTCAAATCGCCGCTGGAAATGGCGCAAGAAACGCTGGCGCACGAGCGCAAAGTCACGGCCATGATCAACGCGTTGTATGAAGTTGCGTTGCAAGAACACGACTACGCCACACAAGTGCATTTGCAATGGTTTCTCACGGAGCAGGTTGAAGAAGAGAAGAACGCGAGCGAAATCGTCGAGCGCTTGAGATTGATTGGCGGGCAGAGTGCGGGCTTGCTGATGTTCGATCGCGAATTGGGTGCGCGGAACACTGCAGAGTAATTTTGCGGACCTTCCAGGTATTTAAAACTTGGAAGGTCTTTTTATTTCACTGAGAAAACAGATATGCCTTCTTCTAATTCCCCTCGCATTATCTTCCTCAGCGGCGGCACGGGCTACATCGGCCGGCAGTTGAGCGCCTTGCTATTGGAGCGTGGCCACCAAGTGCGGGCGCTTGCGCGCGCAGGCTCCGAAAGCAAATTGCCGAAGAGTTGCAGCATCGTGCTCGGCAATGCGCTAGCCCAAACAAGCTTCATGCATGCTGTTCCGCCGGCCGATACGTACGTGCATTTGATCGGCGTGTCGCATCCCAATCCCTCCAAAGCCGAACAGTTTCGCACGATCGATCTCGCTTCAGTACAGGCTGCGGTTCCTGCGGCCGTGGCCGCGGGCGTGCAGCACTTTGTATACGTCAGTGTCGCGCAGCCCGCGCCTACTATGCGTGCCTACGTGCAAGTGCGTACGGAGTGTGAGGCGCTCATTCGCTCCGCGGGCCTGAATGCGACTTTCGTGCGGCCATGGTACGTACTCGGGCCGGGCCATCGCTGGCCGTATGTGCTCGTGCCTATGTATTGGTTGTTTGAAAAAATTCCAGCCACACGCGCCACGGCGCAACGGCTGGGCCTGGTGACGCTGCAACAAATGGTGCGGGCCTTAGTGTGGGCGATTGAAAACCCGGCGCACAGCGTTCGCATTGTGGAAGTCCCACAGATTCGCAGCACCAGAATAGACTGATCGTGCTATCGTTACTCGTACAATGTATCGTGGTCTTGAGTTCTTATTGCTCGCAGTCGTTGCGGCTCTATGGTGACGAGCTTATCGTCCGCTGCGCTTATTTTTGCGAACCGAGGAGTTTGCGGTGTTGATTTGCACCTGGTTGCCGAAATGATAGAGGTCGAGCCAGCCCAGCGTTTGTGGTGCGGAGGGGAAAATTTGCTTGAGCAGAGTTTGTGGCGAGATGCCCACACCGAAAAAGTATTCCGCTTTCGCGCGCGGTGTTCCCGCACGCTGCACGCTGTAACCCACGCCGACGTGCAACGGTAATTCCCACTTGCGATGCAGATCATATGTGAGCCAGTGCGTCATGCGGTCGTAACGTTTCATGCGGTGGCGATCAAAGGGATCGGAAAGCGTGCGATAACTCAAGCGCAAATCAAAATCCTGCAAGAATCGACAGCGCGGCTTCGCGAGCGCCAAGCCCGCGCCCAACAAATTTGCGGCGAAATCGGAATAGCTGGCCTCGTCGTGTTTGCGGCGGCCATCGATATATTCCATGGTCGTCATGAGTGTCGCCGCCGTGCCCGCTCCAATCCAATCAGCATGCTTCGGTTTCACGCCGGCCCATTGATAGACTTCCGAAACCGCCTGGGTGATACGATACGCACCTTGCAGGTGCAACAACTCATCGAAATGAAGAAAGTGATCTTTGTTCCAATCGTTGCCGACTTGAAACGGCTGCGAAACCCCACCGAATATGCCATTCATATAACGTAAGCCATAAATTCCCACCCCCAAAGTAAGAGCATGCACGGCTATCAGCCTGTCCCGATGCAAACGCCGCGGCGGCTCGAGCAGAT
>JABWAN010001013.1 GCA_013361015.1 Candidatus Zhuqueibacterota bacterium
AGCGATAATGCTATTCATGGCGAGTTTGTTTCTCATTGGCCAGGCTTTCGGCCAGGGCAATCGCGTCAGTGGACGCGTTATTTCCGGCGAGGGCCGAGAGCCGTTGTTGGGCGTCAATATCGTCGTGAAGAACACGACGCGAGGCACCTCAACGGATCAAGACGGTAAATTCGTTTTGGAAGGCATTACCGCGGAGGACGTGCTGGTTTTTTCATATCTCGGGCACCGCAAGCAAGAAGTGACGATCGGGAACCGCCAGACGCTTGATGTAACATTGACTCCGCAGGCGATCTCCGGTGAAGAAGTGGTCGTCATCGGATATGGAACGCAGCAACGCAAAGACATTACGAGCGCGGTCTCGTCACTGCAAGACTATGCTTTCAATCAGGGCGCTACGACCGATCCTCAAAACTTGTTGCAAGCCCGCATTCCCGGCGTGGTGGTCACGCAGATCAGCGGCGACGTGGGTGCGGCTCCGCTTATCCGTATTCGCGGTGGAACTTCGGTTTCCGCAGGCAACGAGCCGATGATCGTGATTGACGGCGTGCCCGTAAGCAGTGCTTCCGCCAGCCCCGGCGGCCCTGGCAATGGCGACGTGATTGGCGATAAATCCATCGATACGCCGCTCAGCACTTTGAACCCCAGCGACATTGCCTCTATCGACGTTTTGAAAGATGCTTCTTCCGCAGCCATTTATGGCGCGCGCGGCGGCAACGGTGTGATTCTGATTAGCACCAAAAAAGGCCGTACCGGCGGCTTCTCGATGACATACGACGGCTATACCAGCACCGCCAGCCAGTCGAATAAACTGAACCTCATGACGGCGCAGGAGTATCGGGCTTTTGCGCAAGCGCAAGGCGTGTCCATTGAAGGCAACGCCAGCACAGACTGGCAGGATGCGGTGGTGAGAAACGCATTCTCTCAGAATCACAACCTTAGTTTCAGTTCGGGCACGGAAGCGACCCAGTATTTGGTTTCGATGAACTACCTCGACGAGCAGGGCATTGTTTTAGGCTCAGAGCGGACGCGCATTTCCGGTCGTTTGAACCTCGATCATTCGATGTTCGAGAACAAACTACGCCTGGGCGTGCGCTTCAACCCCAGCTTCATCAAGCGGCAAAACACTCCGTATGCACAAGAAGGCGGCTTCGAAGGCGGCGTGTTCTCCCAAGTCTACAAGATGATTCCAACCCAGCCGGTGATTTTAAGCAATGGCAAATATTTTGAGTATGCGAACACCGGTATTCGCAACCCGGTCGCATTGGCCGAAAAGATCGATGATGAAACCGAGACCATGCGGCTCTTTGTGAACGCCACCGCGGAATATGATCTCCTCTCTTCATTGACCGGAAAAATTAACCTTGGTCTAGATCGCACCAACGCGACGCGCAGTATTTATCAGCCGAACAGTCTGCCGTATGCCGCTACTTTTGGCGGACGAGCAGACAACCGCAGCAATGAAAACCAAAACGTGCTGTTCGAAGGCACGCTGAACTATCGCAAGAATGTCAGCGCCTCGCAAAAGCTGGAAGCTTGGGCGGGATACTCCTTCCAAGAGTTCGAAGAACAATCCTTTGGCGCAACGGCACTGGGCTTTGTCACGGACGGCTGGTCGTTCAACAACCTTGCCGGCGGCTCCGATTTCTCCGTGCGGCCCTACTCTTACCAAGCCAAGAATCGGTTGATCTCTTTCCTCGGGCGCGCGAACTACAATATCTCTGACAAATACCTCTTGAGCGCTGCGTTGCGCCGCGAAGGCTCTTCCCGTTTTGGCGACGATAACAAGTGGGGTATGTTTCCCTCCGCTTCTGCGGGATGGCGTCTTTCGCAAGAGTCTTTCTTGCAAAATGCGCGCAGCTTGAGTGATTTGAAACTGCGCGTCAGCTATGGCATTACCGGAAACCAAGACATTGGCAATTACCGCTCGTTGCTCATCCTCGGGCCGGGTGCCAATGCCGTGATTGGCGATCAAGTGCGCACCGGTGTTTCGCCCACACAGTTGGCCAACCCCGATCTTAAATGGGAAGAGACCAGCCAGCTCAACATCGGCGTGGACTTTGGCTTGTGGAATGACCGGCTTTCCGGCACGATCGATTGGTATAATAAAAAGACCACCGATCTGTTGATTGAGTTCACCGTGCCGCAGCCGTCCGTGGTTTCAACCCGGCTGGATAACGTGGGTGAAGTAACCAACAAAGGCATCGAGTTGTCGCTCAACACCGTGAATATCTCCTCGGGCGGATTCTTCTGGCGCACCAACTTCAATTTTGCCAAAAACACCAATGAAGTGGTCGATTTGGGCGGACGCAATTTCATCGTTCACGGCCGCGTGAGTGGCGCCGGCTTGAGCGACATTCAGGCGCAGATTGTAATCCCCGGGCAGCCTTTGGGAACGTTTTTTGGCCCAAAATTTCTGGGCTTTGATGCCGCTGGAAACGAAATCTTGTCGACCGATCCCAATCGGCCGGAACGCACCTCCGGGCCTTTGAAAGATGGCCGGCAATTCT
>JABWAN010001014.1 GCA_013361015.1 Candidatus Zhuqueibacterota bacterium
GTCTGGTGCATCATGGGCTGGAGGGGTTGGAGCTTTTGGATTTTATTTCGAAAGCAAAAGCCACGCGCTTGGTGGACGCTGCGTACTTTTTTCAGAAGCTGCTGATGTTCTGTCTTTCTGCCAAACGCACATTGACATTGGCCGCTGGAGTGGGATTGCGCTTGCTCCACATTCTGCGGTAGAACGCCTGCAATGCGTCCGCATGCTTGAGCTGCCGATAGTGCTCGTATTCTTCGTTCGTAAAAATGTATTTGAGATCTTCAAAAACCAGATCCGCTTCTACCTTCGAGGTGATCGAATCCACCGCCTGCCAAAACAGTTCTTCGCCGGCGCGCGGCTGGCCCATGGCATAATAGACTTTTGCCAGCGAAAGCATGAGACGATGTTTGGGCATGTTCAAGTCTTGCACCATTAATTCCCGAAAGCATGAATCCGCGCGCGGATAATTTCGCAGGAGGCGATATTTCTCGCCGCTGAAATAGCGGGCATAATCGGAAGCATTCTGTCGCAGCCACTGGAAAGCTTCGTTATTAGAAGAGTGGTCGAGGAAATAGCGATACAAGCGGAACAATCCGACTTGCGTGCTCGAAAGGTCCGGCCGCAGGCGCGCCGCGATATGTCCCAATTCTACGGCGCGGGTATGATGCTCGCGAAAGTGTTCCAGCATTGCCAGTTGATAAACCGTATCCATAAACAACGAGTCGCGTGCGAGAATGAAATCGAAATGCTTTTCAGCTTGATCGAAATCCAGTTTGCGCAACAACAGCACTTTGAACTTGCCAATCTCGCGATCGCAGATGCCACTGTAGTAATGCGCTTCGAGGTCGTTTTTATCGCGCTTGAGAATGTCATCGAAACGGCCGTCGGCTTTGCCCCACTTTTCCTGCGCGACTTCGGTTTTGCCCAGGCCCAGCAACGCCTCGCGCGATTTCGGCGCAAGGCGCTGCGCCCTCTCAAATAGCCTATGCGCTTTGTCATACTCGTGACGCACGAGCTGTCTTTGCCCCTGCGCGAGCAGGCTATCGAGGCTCTGCGCCTGCACCGCCATAGGTGCAGAAGCAGAGACGGTCAAACTAAAAGCCACTAGCAGAAAAGTAGCGGGGATATTCATAATCGAATCTCAAAAAAAGGTGCGCAAGAGAATCATTGAGAGTTCAAACACCGCGTTTTGCGGTTCGCAAGCTAAAGAAGCGTGATTGGCAACGAAAAGCAAGACGAAATTCACGAATGTCGGAATGCGTCCATCGCAAGGGTGGAGTGCTACGTCGTGCGGAGTAGCCAATACCTCCTCGTATACGCACGCTCCGGCTGTTGTTCTTGCACCGCCCAAATACTTTGCGCACGCATCCAGTCGCGGGCCGGCACCATGAGACGAATCTCGCCGCCGCCCAGTTCGCGATAAACCAGAACCGGCGTGGCCGAGTTGATCTCGAACAGTTCGTCGGTGAACCCAAATCAAGAGAGTGGAACCAAACATTCTATTGCACTTCGGGATTGACGCCAATTTTGCGAGAGCAGCCCGGCAAATTTGTGGTGGGGATGATCGGTAAATTTAGTGAGGACATCTTTCGAATAAGCATACGGCTCAACATTATGTAGCTTTGCCGTAGCTACGGACGAATAGATGAGCGCGTGGCATTTGTCGCTTTCATGTGCGCCGGCATAGCGATAATTCTTTCGTCCAAGCACAACGGGACGAATCACGTTCTCCACAAGGTTGTTGTCAATCTCCACGCGGCTGTCCCGCGTATAAGCCTCCAGCGTTGAGCATTGCCTCAGCATATAACCAATGGCTTTGCCCATCGCGCTCTTTGGCAACGCGTGCATGTTGTTGTGATGTAGCCGGGCTTTGATCTCTTGCAAAATGGGCGGCGCATGTTGCCTATGCGCATGACGTTCTTCGAAGAACATCATTGCTTCACGCGCTTCTCGTTCGATACGACAAAACGCTTGCAACTCCACCAGCATCCACTCCGCGCGCTCGCGATCAGAATCTAGCGCTTGTTCGAAATAGCGACGCGCATGCGCAAAGCATCCCAGCGCGGCAAGACCATCGCGGCCACGCGCATGAAGCCCTCGTGCTCTCGTTCGTCACCGAAGATAATGTCGCACACATCGCGCATGGCTTCGACTCGATGACGCTGCCCAAGAAACGGCTGGTGCGCTGGGTTGATGAAGCGTTCGATCGAGGCGCGTTAAAGTGATACCTTGCGAGCGTCCGGTGCAACACCAGCGGGCAACGCTGGCGAGCGACTCGCCGAGGTATAACCGGACCCCGTGGCAGGTTAGAGGACACCCGAGGTTGGGCGTCCTCTTTTGCACGAAGACCAATCATGCGATGGGAAAATGCCTTGTAAACACGAACCCGCCATGCCCCTTGCGCCTGCCACTGGGTATTTGATACTACTTCCAATCAGGTCAAATGACCTCTCTGGGATTTTGGGGGTTGGGCGAGCCTCCGGCTTGCCTTTTAAACTCGCACACGTTACTTTGTTCCGTTCG
>JABWAN010001015.1 GCA_013361015.1 Candidatus Zhuqueibacterota bacterium
CACAGAATCTCCACATGAGAAGCGGTTCCACATTCATATGCGGGCAAAATTTTGTGTAAAAAATGTGCGGCAATGTAGCTTCAGAGGCAGGAAAAGTCAAGCGAAACCTGAACGCAGCATGAGGCTTCCGGCAATCGTGGAGAGCGTCGCGCGGCCATTTCTGCATGGCGCTGAGATTTATGGCCGGACATTAGATCTACTTCGGCACATTAGAATTTCTGCCCACGAAATGCGCGAAACACGCGAAAAGCCTTTTCAAGTTTTTCGCGTGCTTCGTGGGCAGAATGGAATCTGCGGAAGTAGAACTAGGCTTCTTTTTTGTTCTGTCGCTGCTGCACCGAGGGTTCTTCTTTGCTTGTTTACCTAAGCGGTCTCTTCGAGCGAGGTGGCATGGAGTCAAAAGCATGCGCGCCTCGGCTTGCACATATATGTTGGAGGCCCGCGTTCCGTCTTCATCATACCCGGACGCGGGTCTTTGCTTTTTGAAGTCTGCGCAGCGCTTTGAGTCACCTCGGTGCACTAGCCCCCTCGGTAAACAAACAAAGATGACCCTCAAGAACGAGCAGCGACAGGCCCAAAAGCTGTGCAGTGTGTAAAAGATTTTTCGCCGCGAGAAAATCGCAGCCGCATGACTTTGCTGGCAGGCTTTTAAATGCAATGGACCGGGCGGGAGCTTTGATCACCTAGCGAAGATTTCGGATCTTCGCTAGGTCGATTCATAAAAAGGCTTGAGACAAACGGTTGCGTGGAAGGAGTTATTGCATGAGCAGACGATAATCGCCATTGCCGTGCGAATCAATAAACGCAAATTTTCGTGCGAGACTGCGATAGTGCCAAACTTGAATCTGCGCGGCCTGGGTATTCCGTTCGAGAAATTCGACCAAGTCGGGCACGCCATAATTCACGAGCGTCCTGCCGAGGTCGGTTTTCCAGCCCTCTTGCGCGCCGCTGAACTTGGCATTTGCCAACTCCACGCGTTGATAAAAAGTGTACATCGCTTCATTGTCCGGTGTTTCCGGCGTTTCATCACGGCTCAGCCAAAACTTGAACAGCGTCGCGGCTTTTTGTTCTTTGGTAAATTCTTTAATGGCGGTTTCCAATTGCTCGCGTTCTTCTTTGTTGCCAAGGTACTCTGCCGTGGCGAGAGCTTGGTCCAAATGCATACCGGTTTCGGGAATGCCGTTCCACGTAACGTAAAAACGCTCTCGCACACTTCGGGCAGCTTTCCCTTGCCAGACTTTCATCTCGACTTCATAAACACCGTAAGGCATCACGTTGACGTTGATTGGCAACACCACGCGCTCGAGCCGCGCCCGGCGCGGCCACTCTCTTTGTTGCGCCACCACTTCTTTGCCCTGGCAATTCCGAATCGTTTGGCGCACCAGCAACGGCGCACTCATATTTGGGCAGAGCAGCTCGGTGTATAGGTACAATTCGCCGTCCGGCGTGGTGAGATTGTTCTGCAAATCAGGATTGACCACGGTGCGTTGCAGAGAGTCCGTTTTGACTTTATCGAGGAAGATTATGTCGCTCATCTCGACCCGCACTTTTTCACCCGAGAACGCGCGCAGCTCTTTCGTGGCTTGCATGCGCGACACGGCACCGCTCACGCGATCGGTAAAGTTGAAGGTGGCGACGTACTTTCCCGGTTTCAAATCGAATTCATAGGCATGCGCGTTGTAATTGCGCCGCGAATTCGTGGCGTCAAAACGCGGAACGTGAATGTTTCTTTTTTGTTCGCGGCCTGCCACCCATTCACCCTCGGCGTTCGAGAGATCAAGCCCCAACTCATAATGCGCGTCATAGCCGGAATCATTTTTTGCAAAACTCAAATTATCGTGCAAAACCGCGACGGACACGAGCAGACGGCTCTTGCTCGAATCCGTGGCAGACGTGTTGTAGAGTTGAAAAGATATCGGGCTTGGCTGGGTGGGGCCTGCTAGCTGTGCCCAAGCCCACATTGGCATGCACAACAAAGATAGAAAAATTTTCACGTCACCGACTCCTTCGGCTAAAATCTCAATCCTGCGCTGCTAGCGCCACCGCTCTTAATCGTTTGCGGAATCTCGTTGGCGGCTGTGGCGCAATATAGAATTAAACGAAAACCTGATCGGACTATTTCAATCCTGCCCGAACGCCAATTGATAACTCCCTTCTCCCATGCGATCCACAAAAAGAAATTCACGGCGGCTTCTGTGATAACGCCATACTTGGAAAGGTTGTGGCGCCGTCATTCTTGTATCTACTGCAATCTCGTCCGGCGGTCCATGCAGTAGAAACACATGATCGAAAGCGGTCTGCCAGCCGCATTTTTCGCCGCTGAACTTATCGCTGGCGTCATCCCATCGTGCGTAGAAGCTCGACCTGACCTCGTTCGCAATAGTTGCCGCTGAAGTATTGCGACTTTGCCAAAACTTATTCAGAGCAGCTTGTTTCTCCGCGCAGCACGACAGGATAGACTTGCAGGCGGCTCAAGACAGCATGTTGCGCGCCCACATTCG
>JABWAN010001016.1 GCA_013361015.1 Candidatus Zhuqueibacterota bacterium
CGGCGGCGTGTCCATTGCCGGAGGTTTCGGACATCTGCTCAAAAACTTGATCATTGATAATGCCGCGAGCGATACGACCGGCGGCGGCGGCGTGCACGTGGCGGCAACGGGAAGTGCGCTCATCGGCGGCAATGAGAATGACGGCAATGATCTTTACGGCAATCAATGTCCGGTGAGCGGCGCGAGCCTGGCAAGTCCGGCACGCGGCACGCCGATCGAGGCACGCTGCAATTATTTCGGCGCGCCGCCGAGCGCAGCGTTGGTCAGCTTCATGAACGCGTTCAACACTGCCAATGCGCGCAGAAAAAGCATCATCATTCCCGCGACACAAACGACGCTCTACATCTCGCCGACCGGCAACGACGAAACCGCGATTGTCATTCCGCCCACGCCGTTGCGCACGGTGCGGCAAGCATTGCGCATGTTTTATACTGCGCCCGGTGAATTCATGACCTTGAGTTTGGCGCGCGGCAATTATGCCTCGGTGACCAACGGCGAAAAGCTGCCGATTGTGCTGAAGAGTCGCACGCGTTTGGTGGGCGCACATCAAGACAGCGTATTCCTCAACGGCCTCAATGCCGCGCGTTTGTTGGAGATTGCCGAAGCCGAGAGCATCGAAGTGCGCAATGTCACTTTGAGCAATGGCAAAACCGCGGACAACGGCGCGGGCATGCGCGTGCGCAATGCAAAGAGTATTGCGCTCAACGGGGTGCATTTCAACAAAAACGTGACGGAGGGTTTTGGCGCAGGGCTCGCCGCGGAAGGCGTGCAGAATCTTCAAATCTCGCGTTGCCGTTTTTCCGGAAACACGGGCAACGGCGCGGGCGCGTTTCTGCGCGACGGTGATGGCGCGATTTTCGGCAGTACTTTTGAAAGCAACAAATCGCCCTCGCGCGGCTCCGCACTGTATTTGGAAAACGCCGCGGTGCAATTGTCCACGAATCGCATCGTGCAGAATATCGTCGAAGCCGGAGATACCGGCGGCGCGATCTATTGCCGTGGCGCCATCGTTCCGCAGATCGGCGGCGAAGTTGGCAAGGGCAACGATATCTTCAACAACACCGGCGGTACTGCGGGCAAACAAATTTCCCGCACCGGCGCCGCGCCGCTCATCAACGCACGCTATAACTATTTCGGCACACCCACGCCCGGCGAAGAAACCGCTTCTCCTCTTGCCGGTTTCGATCTCAGCTTCGCACGCACGCAACCGCTCGCAAACAACAATGCGCCGGTAGTGCAAAGCGTAGTGCCCGTCACGAATCAAACGATAGCGATCTCGAAAGCAGACACGGTAAATTTCGTCGCGTCCATCGTCGATCCGGACAATGATCCGCTCACCTTTGTATGGTACGTGGACGATTTCCCGCGCTCGTTCGCAACTAATTTCGACTTCTTTGCTGTGTTTTATTCTGAAGGTTTGCACACAGTGCGCTTGACTGTCAATGACGGCTTCAACACGCTGGAATTGCTCTGGAGTGTGCAGGTTGGTGTTACAAGCGTTGAAACAGAAGAAGCCGCATTGCCCACGAGTTTTAAACTGGAGCAAGCCTATCCGAATCCGTTTCACGCCGGCGCCGGCATGAGCACTATTACGCTGCAATTGCCGCGTACCAGTGAAGTACACTTGCAAGTTTACGATCTTCTCGGTCGCCAAGTGCGCACGCTGCTTGCGGCCAAAAAATCCGCGGGTGTGCATCGCCTCGCATGGAACGGTAAAGACGACGCGGGCAGATTGCTTCCGAACGGCGTTTACGTTGTGAAGCTGATCGCCGGTGCGTTTCATGCAACGCAAAAGATCATGTTGATGCGATAGCCGAGTTTGCTCTCAATATTCCCCCCTTGAAGGGGGCCAGGGGGGTGTCGCCTTATCAACAAGACAGAAAAGTTTTGGAGTCCACCTCATTTGCCGTCTTGATGGCGGTAGCACAAGGGCAGGCCTACGGGTCTGCCCTTTTTGTTTATTGCTCATGCCTGATCAGCCCCGGCTTGGCCGTGGCTTTCCAAACCTCCAAAATCTTGACTTTTCTTCCAAAATATTCTATCGTTGCCACATCGAAACCTGCGGCGCAGTTTGGTTTGCTCACTTCACCCGGAAAGAGGCAATCCGTGCAACAAATTCACGACCTCGGTTACACCAAGCTCTTTTCCAATAAAGAGATCTTTCGCCAACTGCTCACCTCGTTCGTTCATGAAAAGTGGGTGAAGGATTTGGACTTTACAAAGTGCGAGCTGCTCAAAGGCTCTTTCGTTTCGAAGAAGTACAAGAAGACCTTCAGCGATCTGCTCTACAAAGTGAAACTGCGAGGTCGCGACGTTTATATCGTAGTCTTGCTGGAGTTCAAATCCACCCCCCAGCGTTTCCCTGCGGTGCAGATGGCGGGATACATTATGGATTTCTATCGCCATCTCATCGACTCGGAAAAGAGACTGCGCATGCTGCCGCCGGTGTTTCCAGTTTTGCTCTATAGCGGCAAACGGCGTTGGACTTTACCCTTGGAT
>JABWAN010000041.1 GCA_013361015.1 Candidatus Zhuqueibacterota bacterium
CGCGAGCCGATTATCGGACCGACCGGCGTAAATCACTGGCCCACGGGCGACCAGTATTTCAAAGGCGCGCTGTTTCTGCACACGCTGCGCAACGTGGTGGATGACGATGCGAAGTGGTGGGCGATGCTGCGCGATTATGCCGAGCATTTCAAATACAAAAACATTTACACCACCGACGTGATCAACTTTTTCAACTCGTATTTCAAGCGTGATTTCAGCCCGCTCTTTGAGCAGTACTTGTATCATGCAAGCCTGCCCAAGCTGCAAGTGAAGTTTGGAGAGCATGAAGTGTCGTATCGTTGGCAGGCGGAGGCGGAGGATTTCAATATGCCGGTTAAGATTCGCAATAACCCTCCGGACGCTAGGAGCTTCCGGACGGTGGCGCCCACCTCGCAATGGCAAACGGAAAAGCGCGCCGGTGTGACGAAAGAGCATTGGCAAGTGGCGACAGATTTGTTTTATGTGGAAGTGGAGGACGTGAGCGCGAAGAAAATCGAAGAATAGAGGTGTTTAGAAAAAGCCGTAAGCGACCTTGCGTTATAGAATCAGAATTGTTAATGTTAGCACGTAGACGTTTGGCGATATTGCGTGAGTAGCGCGCGAACCCTCCCACCTAATTTTAGTTCGTGAGAATTCCTTCAAACTTTGTGTCTATCAATTGCGCGTTATTATGAAAAAAACAATTTGGGAACCGCCGTTCTTCCGGCTCTCAAAAGTTGCCGCGCAGTGATCGGTTGTTTCCGGGTAAGTCTCTTTGCGTTGTGCAGCGTGCAAGCAAGTGCGTTTAGAAGGATTGCAGATGCCGAATGAAATAAACCTACCTCCGCTCTTGCAGTGTTTTGACCCCTCCTATCTTCCCATCGCGATTTACGCGGTGACGCCAGACGGGCGTTTTATGATTTGCAATGCCCACGCCCGGCGTCTTTTGCAGTTTCCTTCCGAAGGTCCACTCGACAAGAAGATTGGCGATTTCTACGCCGACCCCTCCGAACGGCAGCGCGTGCTCGAACGCGTGTTGCAGGCCGAAGCCAACGGTGCCTCGTTCTGGCAAGGGGTGATTCATTTCAAGGTGGCAGGCCGCAATTTGTATTTGCAGAACCATTGCCGCAGCCTGCGCGATCCGGTCTCACAGGAGTTCATTGGCTTCATCGGCTCGCTCGTGGACATTACGGAGGAGCACGAGCACTCACTCGTCAACAAAACGCTGCATCAGCGCGTGGCGGATCTCACCACCGATATCGGTCGCGTGTTGCACGCGAACTCCAGCACGCTGGTGATGGTCCACCAAGCTTTGGACACGACGATCGGCGCGCTCGGACCAAATCCGTTTCATCATGAAGGCCTGCCTTCGGGCGATGAAATCGACGCGGCGCTGCAACGACCGGCGCAAGAGCTGGCCCAAGCCGTGGCCAGACTGCTCGAGGCGACCGATCCCGCCCAACGGCAGGAGGCTTTGCCCGAGATACTTTGGGAGGAATTGCAGGAGCGCCTGCCGTTGCTGCGCGATTTTGTGGCGAGCATTGCCGTGCAGGAATCGCGCGCCAACGCGTTGCGCGTGGTGGCGCGGCGCATTTTGGAAATTTGCGAGCGCATACCCGCGCAGAAACTGCCAAAGGAATTGACCAAAGAGATCGTGCGCGCCGCTGCGAATCTCGATCGCTTGACCGCGCTGATTTCCGCGATGAATGCGCGCGGCGCGGTGATTCAAATGGATTATACGATTCGTTCGTTGCGCGAATTCATTATCACCGACGTGCGGCGCACCGAGAAGCGGCAAAAGTTGCGGCTGCAACACTTGCTCGATACCGCGCACAAACAACTCACGGAGTTTGCACAATGCAGCCGCGTCAAAATTCGATTCATGCCTCCGACGACCGAAGGGACCGTCGTCGGTGTGGAGCGCGATCTGGTGCGCGCGCTTGCAAATTTGCTCCACAACAGCATCAAGTATAGTTGGCATCGCGATCGCGGACAGGCGCCATGGGTGACAATTCGCACCTCGCGGCAAAATGGCGCGGTGGCCATTGCGTTCGAGAATTGGGGCGTGCCAATCAGCCCGGACGAGATTCAGAATAATTTGATTTTCAAATTGGGCTATCGCGGCGAATGGTCGAAAGATCGCGGGCGTTTGGGCACCGGCATCGGCTTGACCGACTCGCTGGACGTGGCGCAAAAGCACGGCGGCTCGCTCAAAGTAGAAAGCCGGCCTTCGCGGCCGCGCTGGTCGGTCACGCCGGAGAGCGAGGATTATTTTCAGCAACCTTTCATTACCACTGTAACAATGATTTTACCGGAAGTATGTGATTGAATGGAGAACGCGATTATGGGCAAGCCACGCATTCTATGGGTTGAAGACAGCGCACGATTTGAATTGGCCAATCTACTCGGTCCGATTTACGCCAGCAATAAATATGAGCTGGTGTTGGCGGAAGACGCTACCACTGCGGCGCGTTACCTGCAAACGGTGCCGTTCGACGCGGTGATCATGGACATTCGCATTCCGCCGGGCCGCGATCGCCAGTGGTCGCAAAAATACGAGCGCGCCGGTTCCGACAAGGCCTCCGCGCAACTCGGGCTGGCCCTGCTCTTCTGGCTTTTTCATAGCAACGGCAAGAAGCCGCCGGAGTGGGCACGCCCCGAAAAGTTCGCAGTCTTCTCCGTCGAGGAAAAATATGAGATCGGCCCATCATTAGAAAGACTGGGCATTTTGATTTGCGAAGAAAAGCGTCCGGGCTTGCGTGATACGGTGCTTTTGGATTTGATACAAACAGTTCTACAATACAGCAACGGCCACGCGCAAAGGAAATAAATGTCGATTCCGCTCGATGCCATTACCACCATTTTTATTTTTCTCATCGGCCTTCCGGCGCTGCTGCTGCAATCGCTCGCGCCGGAACTGCGCAAAGTCGTGCGCCGGCGGCGCTGGCAACTCATTTCTTTCACGATGCTGCCGGTATTCTTTGCCGGTTTTTTTGTGGCCATCGGGATCGCCATTTCACACATGGCCGAGAAGACCAAGTCCTCCTCCTCGGACTTCGCAGTGTCTTTATTGGGCAAGATTGTAAAATACGAAGGCCAGTTGCTGTGGATATCAATTCTGACGGTTTTGGTCATCATCGCCGGCGCGCTCGCGATCGTGCTTTCGGAGCAATGGCGGCGTGACGCAGTCATTCGAAAATTGCGCAAGCGCGCGGCCAGAGGCCTCCCGCGTTGGGGCCGGCCGATTGAAGAAGAGTTGATGAACTTGATTCAACTTGGCCGGCACAGCCATCCGGGCCGCAACAAAGAATTGGTGTTGCAGGCGCTCGCGGAGCTTGCCTCTGCAGTGCAAAACTGCCCGCGTTACGATGGGCGCCAACTCGAAGTGCTCATCAAAGGCTTGGAAGACGTGCTCATTCTCGGGCATCTGCACGTGGGCAGCATAGAAAATTTCCGCACGGCTGCAGATTTGCTCTCGGAGATCGTGATCCCGGCGGCGCGCGCACGGCATTCCGAAGATCTGAAATTGGCGGTGCAGGCCATCAGTGTGTTGGCGCGCACGGCTTTGATTTTTGAGATGTCACATCTTCCCATGAAATTTTTGGAAGCGCTGGAGCTTTTGTATATCGGCGATCATGCGGCGGCCACGTGGATGAGCCAGGCGCTCTTTGAAATTGGCAGCCAGGCGGTGGAAGAAGATCAGCCGCTCGTGGCCATGGCCGCGCTCTCCAAGCTCGACGGCTTGGCACAACGCCAGACGCGCATCGAAGGCGAGCTGGCGCACGATTACTTGAGCTTGGTGGCGCACGTGTGGAAGCACGGCGAAACGGCGCGGCGCTACGTTACGCGCATGCTGAAAGAGACTTCGCACGGCTTCACCCTGGCATTGCCCGAAGCCCTGCAAGCCGCGCAGGCCCATTGCGAGCAAACCGCCAAGTTCGTGACCTCGGATCATTTGCTGGAGTTGATGCGAGGCACGCGGGAGGTGGAGAATGGCCAGGTTCTGCCGAGTTGAATTACAAGGCCGTTGCAATCGAATCCACTATGACTCGCTAAGGCTTGATCTTCTCCTGTGCAAATACAAACTCCAGCGTGGTTTCACCGAGCGGCAGCATGAGTTTGAGATACATATAAAACTTCTTCTCCACCGCGGGAAAATACACCAACCCTTCGAGAGATTGATTCATTTCTAACGTCGTTTTGCGCAACGGCGCCGTCGCCCAGTAAGCCCTTTCTCGCTGCAAACGCGAAAGCTTGCTCTCCTGCAACAACTCCCGTTCCTGTCGCGCGGCCTCTTCCTCGCGTTGTTCTTGCTCTTTTTGCTCGATCTGCTCCGGCGTTTTCTCCTCTTTGATCGTCGCCAAATCCCCTACAAGGTTTAATGTAGCGCTCGTGAAATCCAGTGCTGCACTGGTGGCCTGGCTCGCATTCTCTCGTGACACTGCCACGTCGATTTGCAGAAGCTTTGTCTCCGGATTCCGCGCATAGACGCGTCCGATTTGCGCACTGCTCGTGTCTTTCGGCGTATGCAACAGCACATAATAAAACTGCTCCGGCGCTATGCAAAAAGCCGGCGCGGAGCGATTGTGAATCCACAAGTCGAAAACCAATTCGCTGCCGTCGGTGCGATCAAAAGCAATCTCCGCTTCGACTCCATGCTGCGCGACATAGACCCGCTCCTGGCCTTGCAGCCAGCGCGTGTCTTCGGCAATCGGATGCAAGCGATAAATGGGAAGCGGCGCGCATGAAATCAGCAAAACGCACACACAGGCCGGAATCAGGACTTGCCTTGTTTTCATATTCCACCTCACTTTCAGAATGGCGCACTATGGTCGTTTGTTTTGAAAATGCACAAACGCCGTGCCCGGCCAGTAATATTTTCGAATGCAGTTTGGGCGCTACAAATGCTCGTCGGAATTGAATGCCGATGCCCGCGAAAGCGGCTACGGCAATCATGGCGTGTACTTTTCTCACACACTTGATATGAGCCGACACGACTTTGGGTGATTGGAAAATGACGCTTCCCCAACATTTTCACAAAACCAGCGCAGCGTAACCGCCTTTCGTTCGGTTTTCCTTTCACACCTTCCGCAAAATCCCCCCCTTGCCTTTAAAAATGTATGTGGGAAAGTTAGAGCCTTTTTTGCGAGGCTACCCGACCGGCGTAATGCCACAAGCTTGGACGCAACCGCGTTGAATGCGCCGGTCAAATCACGTTCAATTATCTCGAGGGTCCGTATGCCTCCTTCACCTCAAATTCTCGAACCCAGCGGCGAAAAGTACGCCCTGATTGTGGGCCTCGACAATTTTCGCGATGGCAACATCCCGTCGTTGCGCTATGCCCGAAACGATGCGGAGGCCGTGCGCGATTTTTTGCTTGATCCGGAGTTTGGGAAATTTAAACGCGAAAACGTACACGTGCTTCTGGATGAGGAAGCTACGTTGGGGGACATACGCTCGCAACTGGTGTATTGGCTCGGCGCCAAAGTGCGCGAGCAGGATCATGTATGGATTTATTTCGCGGGCTGCGGCACCACGGCAATGACCGATGATCGCAATCGTGAACACACGATTATGAATTATCTGATCATGCACGACACCAACCCCGAAGACCTCGCCATGAGCGCGCTTGCTTTGAACCAGTTGGAAGAATGGTTGGACGTAGTTGCCGCCGAGCGCCTCATACTGATTTTTGATTGCGGCTTTAGCGGCTTCGGCAAGGGCCGCACTTTTGCATCCAACAAGACGCCGTCGTATGAGGACTATGCTTTTTTCTCCACGTTCGCCAAAAACAGCCGGCGCATGGCGGTCATCGCTGCGGGACCGATGGAAAGCGCCTGCGAAGACAATGACGCGGCCCACGGCTTGTTTACGCGCATTTTGTTGCAGCGCCTGCGCATGGCCGTGCACACCGAGCGTGATTATGATCTCACTTGGGAAGCGTTGCAGCAATTCCTCGCCGCCGAAGTTTCGCGCCAGGCGGAGCTGCGCGGCGGCGCTCAAACGCCGGTGAAAGTCGGCGGCTTGCCCGGACATTTGCCGCTCTTCGATGATCTTCCCCAACCCAGGCCCGCGGCGCCGGCAATAGAAAGCGCTCCGAAACATGCGCGCGTGCAACAGCTCCTGCGCGAAGCTCAACAAGAATTGTATGCGGACAATCTTTATCATGCCCGCGAATTGCTGTTGGAAATTCTCGAGCTCGACGCAAACAATCGGCGCGCGTTGAACGGCTTGCGCAAACTCGAGGAAGTTTTACAACAGGGCGATCGCGAAACGCAAATTAAGCAGGCGTTTTCAGAGGCGCGGCGCCATTGGGATGAACGCAACTACATCGAGGCCACGCGCTGGTATGGCAGGGTGCTCGAACTCGATCCCACGAGCGAATCCGCGCGCGTGGGCATTGAGACTTGCCAAAGCATGCTGCAAAAACAGGAAGAGGAGAATGACGGAAACGGTGCGCTCTCAACGCCATGGCCCGCGATGGAAAAGCCGCTCCACGCGCATGCGCTGAAAATGAAAGGGTACGACGAATTTATCTGGCCCTATGTGGGTTGGTGGGCATTGGTCGGGGTAGTATGGGGATTGTTCGGCACCCACACTGAAAACGCGAGCACGGCCACGACCTTCATCACGGCATTGAAGTTCGGTTTCTTTGGCGGCCTTATCGGGCTGGTGCACGCCTCCGCGGTCTATTTCTACAAACTCGCCGAACTGCGGCTGAAAGCGAAGAAGGCACGCAAGGCGTGATGCGCCTGTTTTTGCATTGCCGGCAATTTTGCTTCCTCTGATCCGTAACGCACAAGGCCCCGCCCTGCTATCGTTCGGTTCATATCCCCGCCATCACTATTTATACCAATCCTGCTTCGGTTGATACGAAGTGCTCAATTTGCTTTGCCGTTCGTGCCGCTCCAGCGCGAGGCGTATCAACTCCTCCAGCAAGGCCGCATAGCTCAGGCCGCTCGCCTCCCACAACTTCGGATACATGCTGATTTGCGTGAATCCGGGAATGGTGTTGATCTCATTGAGATAGAACTCGTGTGATTCGCGCTCCATTAAAAAATCCACGCGCGCCATGCCTTCGCACTCACACGCCATGAAACCGAGGACCGCAGCCTCGCGAATCTTCTCGGCAACTGCATCGGGCAAGTTGGCGGGGAGGTAAAACTCCGAAGCGCCGTCCACGTACTTCGCGTTGTAGTCATAAAACTCGTTCGAAGGCACGACCTCGCCGCACACGGAAGCGCGCGGGCGAAAATTGCCGAGCACGCTCACTTCGATCTCACGCGGGGTCGAGACTGCAGCCTCGATCAAAATTTTGTGGTCGTACAGCGCCGCCTCTTCAATGGCGCGAATCAACTCTTCGCGATCGTGCGCTTTCGAGATGCCCACGCTCGAACCCATGTTTGCGGGCTTCACAAACGCGGGAAAGCCCAACGTGTCTTCGAGCGCTTCGAGCATTTGCGCTTGCGTCATGCCGCGCAATTGTTGCGGCTGCACGCTTTGCGGCAAAAAATCCTGTTGCGGATTCTGCCAATCAAAATAGCGCAGCCACATATAATCCACCACCGGAATGCCGGCTTGCCGGCACAGCATCTTTTGCACGACTTTGTCCATGCACACCGCGGAGCCTAAGACTCCACTGCCGACATAGGGGAGATTCGCCAATTGCAACAAACCTTGCACCGTGCCGTCTTCGCCAAACGGGCCGTGCAATACCGGCAGCACGACATCGATCTTTTCTTCCAATATATCTTTGGATTCGAAGCGCATCTCCGCCGGCGCATGCGCCACCAAACGTTGCTCGTTGGGATCGGGTGAAATGATCGTAAACGAACGATTCGTGTCTTCACCACTTTTGAGCAGACGCATGGCCTGCCCGCCGCCGATCCAGTGGCCCGCTTTCGTGATGCCCACGGGAACGATTTCATATTTATCGCGATCAAGTGCATGCATTACCGAGCTGGCCGAAACCAAAGAGACCTCGTGCTCGCCGGAACGCCCGCCGAAGAGGACGCAGACGCGGAGTTTTTTCATAACGCTTTCTGTTTGAGAGTGAGGAAGCGCAGCTTGCTGCTCGTCTTTTAACGCGCAGCAATATAAAACTTCCCTCATGAATAGCAATCCCGAAGTTTTGCTTGAAATTCGGGGATTAAATTTCTACTATGCTTTATGGACTTGCACTGGCAATTTATCGAAACGGCTCCCCCAGAAGCTGTGCTGCATTTGGCGCACGAAGCCAACGTGCCGCCCATCATTGCGCGCGTCATGCTGAATCGCGGCATCGACTCTAAAAACGCCGCGCTCACGTTCTTTCGCACCGAGCTGGAACGGCTGCACGATCCGTTTTTGATGGCTGGTATGAAAGCCGCGGTCACGCGTTTAAGCACCGCGCTCGCGCGCAAAGAGAACATGCTCATCTACGGCGACTATGACGTCGACGGCATTACCGGCACAGCCTTGCTCAAACTCGCGTTTCGCCATCTCGGTTTCGACATTCCGCACTACATTCCCGACCGCTTGCGCGACGGCTACGGCATCTCGCGCCGCGGCATCGATCTCGCAAAGTCGCAAGGCGTGACGTTGATACTCGCGGTGGATTGCGGCGTTTCCGCGCGCGAAGAGATTGCGTATGCACGCGAGCTGGGCATCGATTTCATCGTGTGCGATCATCATCAGCCCGGGCCGCAGCTTCCTCCCGCTCGTGCGCTGCTCAACCCCAAACGCAGCGATTGTCCTTATCCCTTCAAAGAATTGGCGGGCGTTGGCGTTGCCTTCAAGCTGATGCAAGCGCTCTTTCTCCATTGCGAGCAAAATCTTGAAGAGCTTTATCGCCATCTCGATCTGGTGGCCGTGGGCAGCACCGCGGACATCGTCCCGCTGGTCGATGAGAATCGCGTGTTCGTCAAAGCCGGATTGGAGCGTATCAACCAAACCGAAAACGTCGGCTTGCGTGCGTTGCTGCAAGTGTGCGGCTTGGCGCTCGGCACGATCAACACCGGCAATGTGGTCTTCATTCTTGCGCCGCGCATCAACGCCGTCGGGCGCATGGGCGACGCGACGCGCGCCGTGACGCTGCTCACCACCAACGATGCCACGCAGGCCATGGAAATCGCGCGCGTGCTCGAAATGGAAAACCGCGAGCGCCGCAGCGTCGATGATGAAACCTATCGTGAAGCATTGCAAATGATCGAGACGCAATGCGATCCGACCCGCGATCTCATTTTCGTGCTGCAAAAAGAAGGGTGGCACACGGGGGTAATCGGCATCGTCGCCTCGCGCGTGGTGGAAAAATTTTATCGCCCCACGATTATGATTTCCACGCAAAACGGCGTGGGCAAAGGCTCGGCACGCAGCATTCCCGGATTCGATCTCTACAAAGCGTTGCAGGAATGTGAGCAGCATTTGCTGGCATTCGGCGGGCATAAATACGCCGCGGGTTTGAGTATCAATACTGAGCACATTGCCGCGTTGCGCGAGCGAATGCAAACCGTGGCCGCGCGCATTTTAAACAAAGAACTGCTCACGCCGCGTTTACTGCTCGACGGAGAGATTCGGCTTGGCGAAATCGATCAGCGCTTCATGAAGTTTCTTGAGGCGCTCGCGCCCTATGGTCCGCAGAACATGCGTCCCGCGTTCGTCTCGCGCGGCTTGCGCGTCGTCGGCACGCCGCAAATCGTCGGCAACAACCATTTGCGCTTCCACGTCACGCAAGACGACCGTCGCCTCGATTGCATCGGCTTCAATCTCGGCGACTTGCGCCCACGCCTCGTCAATGGCGGCGAGAATGTGGATTTGGCTTATTTAGTGGAAGAAAACACGTGGCAGGGAAGGACGACGATTCAATTGCGGGTGAAGGATATTCGATGAACGCAACGCAGACCGCCGGTCTGCTTGTGAGGTCAAGGTGAAAAAGAAACGGACACAACCGCAAAAGAGCATCAAGCTTTCGGATGCAGTTGAAGTCATCAATCTTCCGCCGCTCGATCCCAAACGGACGTATCGTATTTACAGTCCGCGTTTGAAGGATCCCGAGCGGCTGAAAGATTTTCACAAGGAAGTCAGCCTCGTGTCTATGGACGACGTTTCTCAAGGCGAGGCGGCTTGAACACGGCTTCATCATAAAAACTCCAAACTCACCCAACCGTGAACTCCCACACAAGGCAACCGCTTTTCGTGGGAGTTCCAGTTTCGTGGGAAACATTTTTTGACGCGTGAGCAACGGCGTTGTCATTCGATAAAACCTCCCTCGCCATGTCATTCTGAAAGAACCTTCCCTAGCGCTTGGTACGGTCTTCAAAGCAAAGTTTGACTCCAGTGCTGAAAAAGATTCCTACTGAATGACATTATAAAGACAAAAGAGGGAGCCACTGCATACGTACTTGCACCGGAGCCTTGATGAAACTCTTCCCCTCCCAGCTTAACACCAAATCCGAAGAATTCAAAAAACGTCACAGCCACAGCCTCCAACTTTTAACCGAACTCAACCTCCGCGCGAAACAAGTTCGCGAAGCCTCGCCGGCCGCAGTGGAGAAATTGCAGAAACGCGGCAAATTCCCCGCGCGAGAAAAAATTCGGCGCGTGCTCGACCCCGATTGCAAGCCGCTCGAAATCGGTTTGTTTGCCGCATGGGATATGTATCAAGACATTCCCGGCGGCTATCCTTCCGCGGGCACGATTGTGCAAATCGGCCGCGTCTCCGGCAAGCTCGCGGTGGTCGTCGCGAATGATCCGCTCGTGAAAAGCGGCGCGTGGGTGGAGATCACGTGCAAAAAGAATCTGCGCGCGCAAGAGATTGCGATGGAGAATCGCTTGCCCATCATTTACATGGTCGATTCCGCGGGCGTGAATCTCGAACGGCAAGCGGAAATTTTTCCCGATCGCGAGCACTTTGGCCGCATCTTCCGCAACAATGCGAAGATGGCGGCGATGGGCATTCCGCAAATTTCCGTGGTGTTCGGCTTTTGCGTGGCGGGCGGCGCATATTTGCCCGGCATGTCGAGCGAGCTGGCGATGATCACCGAGCATTCGAGCATGTATCTCGCCGGCCCGTTTTTGGTGAAGGCCGCAGTCGGGCAGGAAGTCGATTCCGAAACGCTCGGCGGCGCGACCATGCACAACGCGATCTCCGGCGTGGCCGATTATCGTTTCGATAAAGAAGAGCAGGCTTTCGAATTTATTCGCGAGCAAATGGCGCTGCTCAATCAACCGCAGCCCGGCCTCTTTCAACGCGCAGCGAGTGAGGCGCCGGCATACGATCCCGAAGAGTTGCTCGGCATTTTGCCGGATAACAACTCGGGCACGTATGACATGCGCGAGATCATCGCGCGTATCGTGGATGGTAGTCGCTTCGAAGAGTACAAGCCGGAATACGGCAAAACGATCGTCACAGCGTTCGCGCGTTTGGGCGGATATTCCGTCGGCATCGTTGCGAATCAAGGCCTGGCAGTGAAGCGCGAGATGCCGCCCGATCATTTGGGCCGGCCGCAGCCGCCGCAAGTGCAAATGGGCAACGTGATCTATTCCGACTCCGCGAATAAAGCTTCGCACTTCATCATGCTGTGCAATGAGCGCCGCATTCCGCTTTTGTTCATGCACGACGTCACGGGTTTCATGGTCGGCAAGCAAGCGGAGAGCGGCGGCATCATTCAAGATGGCGCACAGTTCGTGAACGTGCAGGCCAATTCCATTGTGCCGAAATTCACGGTCGTCGTGCGCAACAGTTTCGGCGCAGGCAATTACGCGATGTGCGGCAAGGCTTATGACCCGCGCTTGATTTTTGCGTGGCCGACGGCTAAATTGGCGGTGATGGATGGCGGCATCGCTGCGGACACGGTGTTGCTCACGAAGAAAGAGCTTTCTGAAAAAGAACGCGCGGAGTTTCGCAAGAAGCTCGTTGACAAGTATAATGCAGAGGCCTCGCCCTATTTCATCTCTGCGCGCATGATGGTCGACGGCATTCTCGACCCGCGCGCGACGCGCGACACGCTCATCACCGGCTTGGAAATGGCGGCGCACAATGCGGAGTTGGGGGAGTTTCGGACGGGCGTATTGAGGATGTGAGGGTAAGGAGCCAATGAGCCAACAACGAAAAGTAGCCAATATGAAAAAGAGTGGCAAAACAGAATCGCTCGATCTGCACGTGTTGATCGAGAAAGAAGGGCGATTGTATTCCGCCTTGTGTTTGGAGATCGATGTCGCTTCGCAAGGTCGAACTGTTGTTGAAGCGAAGAAGAACATTGTGGAAGCGGTGCGGCTTTATTTCGAAGACGTGTACGCTGAGGGCGATGAAAAAGAATTCATTCCGAGGCCAGCGCCGCTGGAGGAGTGGTTGAGCTATTTTTAATTGAAAAAGGAAGAATGAATCATCCGTAATGGCCAAAAAGAAAGCCGTAAAATACTTTCGTCAAGCGACGTTTTATAGTTGTGGTCCCGCGTGCTTGCGCATGATGCTTCCCGCATTTGGATTGGACGCGACCGAAAGCGAGTTGATCAACATTTGTGGCACGAGTTCATTCGGTACCACATGCGAGCAGATTTTAGAAGCGGCACAACTCGTTGGCCTAACCGGTGAAACTTTCAAAATACGAACCATCGCTGAACTTGATGGAATTTTAAAAAAGCGCTTGCCAATTATCGCGCTTATTGATGCGGCGGTTTTATATGGCGGGCCACCACTCTCAGGACATTTTGTGGTTGTTCTCAAAACAAAAAGCGATGAGATCGTTTATCACGATCCGGCGATGGGGCCAAACCGCACTGTCGCCATAGGGCTTTTTCTAAAAGCATGGCAGGTTTTTAATCTCAGAGGAGTACGCTTATGGAAGCCTCGAGAGTCAGCGAAAAAGTAAAAAACTATTTGATCGACAACGTTGGCAATATGCTCATGCCAGGCGCCCCCTTTTTTGATGAAGCATCAAAAGAGTGGAAGGTTTCCGCGCTGTGCAGAACCGAGCGCGGCATCTTCGTCGTCGGAGAGTTTTCTCTGGATGAAGATTTAAATTTCATCGCCATTCCAACGAAGAAGCAAATGTTGAAGATTTTAGAAAAGACGATGCGCCGCGTGCCGGCTTTGGTTTATGCCGATCCCGCCGAGCTGCGCAGGAAGGGCGTTCGCGCGGCGACGATCTAACGGAGCGGTTGTCATTAACCTCAGAGATGCAATATGCCCTCGATTAGAAAAAAAGATAATCGTCGCCCGCCTTCAAAGAAGGCTCTCAAGCCTGTACCGGTTTTCAAAAGCCTCGAAGAAGAAGCGAATTTCTGGGACACCCATGACACCACAGAATACGAGTTGGAGGATTTGGATGAACCTCTCGAAATCGGCGGCCCGCTCAAAGCCCGTGTGGAAAAAGGCGCGCCGAGCGGCTCGCCGCGCTTTTGAGATTGGAGCCAAGGTGTTTGCGCGCGACACAACGTCTCGCGCGGCGCAAAGGCGTCACTTCCGAGGTCTTGATCAAAACTTGAATCGATGAAGGTTTGCGGCGCGAAAGCTCGTCGCATCGTTTAGGCCGGGCAGTATGAAACGGATAACCAAACTGATCACGGCAAACTAATATGAATACAACCTCCCCTCTCCTCATTGCCAACGGCCAGGGCTTTTGGGGCGATTCGATTCTCGGGCCGGTGCGGCTC
>JABWAN010001017.1 GCA_013361015.1 Candidatus Zhuqueibacterota bacterium
GGCGGCTTCCTCGGCAGCCACTACCAGGATGTGTTCGCGTTCTTCGTCCTCATCTGCGTGCTCGTGCTTCGTCCCTCCGGACTGGTCGGCGAGAAGCTGGCGGAGCGCGCCTGATGCCGCGTCGCTTCTCCCTCTTCTCCCCTGTCGCCCTGCGCCGTGACCGGCGCGCGGCGATGATCGCCACTTGCGCAAGTGGGTGGAGGCCGGCCCGTTTGGGGTAGTGGAATTGGCGCAGAAATATCTTCCGGCACAATTGAAAACTCAAGCGCCGCAGCGTAAGCTGAAATAAGATTCAAAAACACTACCCCAAGCAGACTGCGACGAAGCAAGCCCCGTGATCTTCAAAAATATCTTGCGACTCAAAATTACAGCCGTATATTTTACGGCATGAAGTCATTGCTCGTGCATGCCGATCTCACCAAGAGATTTTTTATTCTCCTCGCATTGCTTGCCGTTCCTGCCCTGGCGCAATCTTCTTCGAAAACCAAACTCTACGTCAGCAGTTGGGCCGATTCCAAAGGCGAGATTGCGGCCGATGAAAAGATTATTGCCGAGTTCATGCGTTTGCATCCGGGCGTCGAAGTTTTCTACGAACCGGCGCTGCAATTCCAAGCCTACGAACAGAAGATCATCACCAGTATCGTGGCCGGCGCTGCCGCAGATGTGTTTCTGCTCGATTCGAAGATCGTGCCGAGTTTCATCAACAAAGGCGTGCTCATTGATTTGATGCCTTACGTGAAGCGACTCGGACTCGATCTCGACCTCTATTTTCCCAATGTGCTCGCCCTTGCGCAGCGCGAGGCGGCGCTCTATGCTTTCCCAAAAGATTTCACACCGATGGTCATCACCTTCAATAAAAAGCTTTTCAAACAAAGCGGCCTTGCTTTTCCGTGGCCGAACTGGACGTGGGAAGACTTTCTCAGCCTCGCGCAAAAACTCACACGTGATACGGACGGTGATGGCCGTCTCGATCAATACGGCGCAGTGTTGCCGAATGCTTTTTATTTGTGGATCGCATTGGTGTGGTCGCATGGCGGCGACGTGCTTGACTCCAATGGGCGTCGCGCTTCCGGCTATTTGAATTCGCCCGCGACGGAGGCCGCTTTGCAGTTTCTCGTCGATCTGCAAAACAAATATCAAGTCGCGCCGAACACCGGCTCGCACGGGCAAACCAGCCGTTCGGGCGTGACGAATTCCATGTTCATGAGCAATCGCGTCGGCATGCGCCTCGACGGCCATTGGAATCTCGTGCGCTATTTGCCGTTCATGCAGAAGGGAGAGTTGGAGATCGGTGTGGCGCCGCTGCCCGCCTCGCGCGACGGGCACAGAGCCAATGTCATGTACGAATCGGGTTGGTGTGTGCCGCGCAATACCAAGCATCCCGAGCTTGCCGTGCAGCTTGCGGCTTTTCTTTCCGGCGAGTATGCGTGTCGCGAACGCAGCGCGCTTGCGCTCGCTTTGCCTGCGGTGAAGTCCGTTGCCGCCGAGTTCGCGGCGCGTGATACGCTCGGCCTCGAGCAAGTTTTTTTCGATGAAGTGCAGCACTGTCGCCAGCCGTGGGGCACGCGCGTCGAGCGCTTCAGCGAGCTGGAGTTGCTCTTTCAAGATGCAGTCGATGAAGTTCTCATCAAGCACCAACCCATGCACGAGAGCTTCACGCGCTATGCTGCGCGCATTGACGCGAAGCTCGATCAAATTTGGGCGAGTGCAACCGAACCCCTGCAGCCGCTCAAGAATAATGACGAGATTTTACGGTTTCTCTTGGGCGTGGGCGCAGTAACGTTCGCCGTAGCGATCTTCGGACTCGCCATGACCGCGGCGCGCAACCGAGCGCCAACTATGAAGGGTTTCCTTTTCCTCCTGCCCTCCGCAATTCATCTTCTCATCTTCTTGATCGCCCCCATTGCTTTCGCCGTTTATCTCAGTCTGCACAACTGGGAAGTAATCGTCCCGCAAAAAACTTTTGTCGGGCTGCGAAATTTTGCCGAGATGTTTGGCGACCCATTGTTTTGGAATGCGCTCAAAAACACGTTGGTGTTCTCGCTCAATGTGCCGCTGTGCATGATTTTGTCGCTCGCCGTTGCGGTGCTCATGCATCAGCGTTTGCGCGGCATCCACTTACTGCGCACGCTGTATTTTCTGCCGAGCGTTTCTTCTTTCGTCGCGATTGCACTGGTGTGGCGCTTGTTGTATGAGCCAAATTTCGGTCTCGCGAATTTTATTTTGCAAACGCTCGGCCTGCCGCAAGCGCAATGGCTCAATGCGCCTGCGACGGCGATGCTCTCGCTCATCATTATGAGCGTGTGGCTCGGGCTGGGTTATCAAATGGTCATCTTTCTCGCGGGCTTGCAGAGCATTCCGGAAACTTTGTATGAAGCCGCGACGCTCGACGGGGCCTCGGCTTGGCAGCGCTTTCGGCGCATCACTTTGCCTCTTCTCCGGCCCACCACGTTCTTCATTTTGGTGACTTCATTGATCGGCTCGTTTCAAG
>JABWAN010001018.1 GCA_013361015.1 Candidatus Zhuqueibacterota bacterium
TCACCGACGCCCCCGCCCGCAATTCCCCCTTCAGCCGCCTCATCCGGCACTGCTGCACGTACTGCCTCGGCGTCAACCCCGTTGCCGCCTTGAACTGCCGCTGTAAATGAAACGCGCTCACCCCGGCCATCCGGCTCAACTCCGCCAGCGGCAGCGCCTCCTCGCACCGCTCCTCGATGCGCCGGCACAACTCCGCCAACCAGTCCGGCTCGCTCTCCGCCACCGAGCCGCGCTACGCCACGCACGTGCGTTTCGACAAGCGCCTCGAACAACGCCGCCCGCCGTATTTTCCCATGACCGATCGCTACGAAATCACCGACTGGCAGCCGGAATGGAAAATGGTGATGCCGGAGGGGGAGGAGCAGAAATGATGGAAATGAACAGTTAGGCGAGCTTGTCTGCCCACGAAAGACGCGAAATACACTAAAAAGGCTTTTCGTGTTTTCCGTGTGTTTCGTGGGCACAAGTTTGAATGTGACTATGTAGAACTACGGCTTCGTTAAAAATCGCAAAATCTCCTGCATCAGCCGCTTGCCTTGCTCTGTTTGAAAAAGAGCCTGTGCATGCGCATAGCCCTCCAAAATCACCAACTCCTTCGGCTCCGGCGCTTTCTCAAATTGCTCGCGAATTTTGATGAGCCTTGGCTTGCCGCTCGCGGTCGTGTCGCTGGCCGCGGTGATGAAGAGCTTCCGGCCTTTCATTTGCTCGGGATGATCTATGGCCATGGCTGAGAGTAACACGAGTTGGTCAATCTCACCCGTCTCCGCTGCAATTGACGCGTTTGCGGCAGCGCCGCCGCCCATGCTTCCTCCAATTACTGAAACCGTCGTCGCGCCAGCCTTTCTCAAATAACGAACCGCGGCCAGCACATCGAGATGAAGCGGCGCACTCAACCGATCATCTTGCCTAGGCCCGCGCGACTCGCCGTAGCCGCGAAAATCAAGCGCGAGAACGCGGATTCCGACGGCGGCGAGCGCCCTTGCTTGCTGCGCCCAACTCTCTTTGTTGAAACGCCCGCCATGCGCGAGCACCACGCCGCGCTTGCCTTCGCCGTACAGATCTGCATAGATTAAACCGCTATCCGCAGTCGCAAGTGCAACGCGCGCTTGTGCCCGCAATGTTGAGGATGACAAAAGCATCGCGCTCGCCAACATGATTGCAAACGCAATAGCGTATGCGGGAGTAAAGTTTTGTGCGCGCTTCATGCGCAACTCACAGTGATGAATTTCTTTCACTTTCGTGAGAGTGCCATTTTCGTGAGAACGGAAAACTGTTTTAATGCGGCTCGGCGCACGTTACACTTTACACCTTACAGTCCCGTCACCAATACATCACGTGCCGCGAGCTGCGCAGCAAATTCTTCTGAAACCACTTCGCACCATTCCCTCTTTTGGTATCATGCCACATCAAATTCGATTGCGTTTTGGAATGCCACAAGCTGCACGAGTGGCCGATCTCGTGCGCGAGCGTGCTGTCGCTCTTCACGCCCGCGAGATCGAGCGTCAAATAATCCGAAAGCGGACCGAGGGAGCAACCTTGCTTGCCGATGATGTCATCCACTATAAACGCAGTAATGGGAAAAGTCAGCGAGATGGGTATCGCGTTCCAGCCCGCCAAGTGCTTCGCGAAATACTCGCCCGCCTCGCCGAACTCCTCTTTGAGTGCGCCGGAATCGCAATGCACGGTCAATGCCTCTGAAGGCGCTTGCTCGGTGATGACTTGGACAAAACTTTCGCTATAGGGCTTCAGTTTCACATTGAAGCGGTCTTTCAAAGTTTTGCGCGCGTAATCAATGGCCGGGGTAAGGTCGCTGGGATTGACGAGCGGCCCGTTTTGATCAGAAAGAATCACGATGTGCAGTCGCAATTTCTTCGGCGGCCATGCGATGAAACCGAGCAAGAGATCGGCAATGCCGAGCACCGCGCCCACCACGGTCAAAACCACGCGCACGACCACGCGCACCACCGCCTTCACCACCCGCCAAACTTTCTTCGCCACTTTCTTGATTTTGTTTTTGAGGGAAGACCAGAAGCCCATTTACTTTCTCCTCTCTCCGTGAAACAGGAAAACCGTGAGTAGCTTCTGAAGCCAGCACGCTGAAACTCTATCATGCTGCTTCGGACACTTGCGATTCTTTGTGCAGACGTGTGCGATCCATCACGCCCAACAACAAATACTCCACGCTGATGTCTTCATTAAGCTCATCGTAGGATGAGAATATTCGCCGAGTTCACATACCATGTCGACTATAGCGTTGCGCGTACGAGCCACGCTCGCGGAGTTTTTGGGCATATTTGTCTGCGAAGTGTATTCGTTTAAGAAGAAACTGCTGTCTGGATTCGCTGATTAGAGTACATGCGCGAATCGCGTCTTCGCGTCCAGTTAGTTTTGAAAACAACAAGGCGTTACGCTTATTTAGGCTAAAGGTCGCTGGGATGGTGTGAACGCGGAATTTTACGTCCGGGCCCGATTTATCAAGTTTGAG
>JABWAN010001019.1 GCA_013361015.1 Candidatus Zhuqueibacterota bacterium
TACGTAGTTTCGCCGCAACTTTCGGGGAGTATAACGATGCGCGAAGAAGTACAAGATCGATACGGCAATACGATTTATATCACGGACGAGAGGTGGCAGCATATTTTCACAAACCATCATCAACTCCGCGGCCGTCGCCACGAGATTTTAAGCACGGTCCGATCCGGCAAACGCAGCCGTGATCCTTTGCTCTTCGATAAATTTTATTATACCTAGCCGTTTCTTTTCCAGGACCGGCTCAGATTGATCGAAGTGGTTGTACTCTTTCGGTGGCGCAACAATCAACCGAACCATTTCGTTCTCACAGCTTATCCACGGTGATTCAGGAGCAAAAATGTTTTTTTCATACGACTCTGAAGGCGACGTGCTCGAAGTCATCTTCGAAGAAGACTTGCACAATGCCGATCAAATGGCTTATGAGCTTCGCAAGGGCATCGTTTTATATTTTACCGCCAAAGAATTCAAACTCGTGCAACTCACGCTGGTCAGCTATCGCGAGCTTGCGCAGATGCCCGTCGTGGATTTTGCTGAGTGGCGCAAGCTCTCGGCTTCCGCCAAGAAGCGTTTGCGGCCGATTGTCACGTCCTCACCTATTGCAAATTTTTTGAAGCTTGACCCCAAAACCGGCGCCGGTCATATCATTTTTCCGGCGCGAGCTGAAGCTTTTTCTAAGGCCGCATAATAAATAAGACTGTAAAATCCTCGCCTAAAGTTCGATCTCAAACATTCACGGCATCTGCAACCCCAACAACGGCCATACCCAATAAATTGACACGTTGAATATCAGCCAGCCGATGGGAAAAAGAATCAAACCCGTGCGCACGGTATCGCGTGTGGTGAGAAAGCCGGAGGAAAACGCGATGGCGGTAGCGGGCGTGCCCATGGGCAGCATGAACGCCAAGCCGCTGGGAATGGCCACGACCATCGTCATAATGCGCGGATCGATGCCGAGATCGCGACCCATGCTGAGCGCCACCGGCATGAGCAGCGCGACGACCGCGGAATTGCTAATAAGCTCTGTGAGAGTGATTGCGAGCAGAGAGATCGCGCCGATCAGCAGTGTGGGCGAGTCCACAAAAACGCCGAGCGTGTGATGCGCCAGCCAGGCTGCGCCGCCGGTTTTCTCCATGGCATAGCCCAGGCAAATAGCGCCACCATACATAAGAAAGATGCCCCAATTCACGTCCTCCTCCACCTCCTTCCAATCCGTCAAACGCAAAGCAAAGAGAATGATCACGGCAATGATGGCGATGTTGGCCAGGCCAAACGATTTGCCGTAGAGCATCCAAGCAGCGATGGTGCCCAACATCAAAACGCCGACGGTGATTTCACGCGCGCTGATCGGACCCAGCTCGCGGCGGCGTTGCTCCAACATTTCATGCACGTGCGCCACGTCTTTTATTTCGGGGGGATAAAGATAGAGAAACAGAAAATACGCGACGAACAGCAGCAGGATTGTGGTGGGCAAAGCCGCGAGCGCCCATGGAATGAAATCCACACTTTGGCCCGTGGCCTCTTTCAAGATTCCGATGGCAAGCGGCGCGCGACCGCCGCCTAAAAATGTCGTGATGCCGCCGATTATGCAGCCCGCGGCCATGATCAAAAACATCGCTTTACCAAAGCGGCTGGTGCGCGACGCGAGTCCGAGGCAATCGGCAATGTCCATGATGATAGGAAACATCATCGCAGCGACCGCATGTTCCGACATCCAACAAGAGAGAAAAGCCGGGAATAGCAAGATGCCCAGTAACAACACGCGCGGCGAACCGGCAAAGCGGCGCAACACGGCAAGCGCGATGCGCTTCGAAAGACCGCTGCGCATGAACGGCGAAGCGAGAATGAATGCGCCAAGAATGAAAAAGACGACTTGGTTGCCGAATAGCGCAAAGGTAGTCTTGGAATCGAGTACGCCGGCGAGCGGGAAGAGGATCACCGCCATGAGGCTGGTGATCATGAGGGGGAGGAGATTGGTGACGTAGAAGAAGATGCACACCGCGAAGATGGCGACGGCTTTCATTGCTTCCGGCTGCGTGCCGGACGGAGGCGGAATGGAGGAGATCAACCAATAGCCCAGCGCTGCGCAAGCGAAGAACAGAGTGCGCCGCGCATGAGGCGAGAACCAAATCCATAGCGCTCGCAAGGACATGTCAGAGTCCGTAATAATGAGGAACCCAATACTCCAAAGCCGCGGCCATCCACAACGAGCTAATGAAGTTCAGCAAAAAGCCGGAGGCGACCATCATCGCCAGCGAAACGTTTTTAACGCCGCCGAAGAGTAACGCGTTGACGGGCGTGCCGAGGGGCGTCATGAACGCGTTCGTGGAGGCCAGGCCCACGGCTAAAAAGCAAACTAGTGGGTTTAATTGCAAGCTCAACGCGAACGCATGCACCAGCGGAAAGAGCACGAGCGCAACGGTGGTGTTGCTTACAAACTCCGTCGTCATCGTGGTGATGAAGAGCAAAAGGAAGTAGAGCACGAACGG
>JABWAN010001020.1 GCA_013361015.1 Candidatus Zhuqueibacterota bacterium
GACAACCGGCGCAAAATTTCGCCATGAATAATCGAGCCGAGAAACGCCGCCGCCGGCAGTGGCCACCCACAGGTCTCCTTCGCTGCCATGCATAAAATCTTTGATGCTGTTCGAAGCAAGCCCATCCTGCGCTTCCTGAAATTGCTTCCAATTTTTCCGCTGGTGCAAGTCGCTTGCGGGCTCAACAACAAAGACGCCATCGCCCAGCGTTCCGAACCAGATTTTTTGGTCGCGATCTTCCACAATGGCAAACACATCTGTGGCGACGTCAAACGAATCGCGCAGTGCGGGGTTCATCGTGGGGAATCTCATCACGTCTCCCCTTTGCGATCCATAACGGCCGAGCCATATGTCCCCGATATGATCAACAAAGAGGGCGCGCACCTCGGCTCCTTCGAGCGCTACGTCGTAGGTCCATTCCCCAATGGCGGCGCGATTCTTTGGGTTGTAGCGATATGCGCCGGAGCTGGTGCCGACCCAAATATTGCCCAACGTATCCTCGGCGAGGGCATACACGACCGTATCGAAAAGTCCGGGCGTGAAAATGATTTCCCAAGTGTCGCGTTGCGATAACAGCTCGTGCTGCACCACGGCCCTCGCCGCAGCAATGCTGATTCCGCCTCTGGTTCCAAACCAGAGGTTTCCGGCTCGGTCCTCGAGCAGCGCGTTGATTTGATTATCGACCAAGCCGCCGTTGGTGCTGGCAAAATTATGATTCCTCCAAACGGAAGGATCTTTCAGCTCGCGCTCGGGATCGACTCGGCTGCAGCCATTATCATAGGTTCCGATCCACATATCGCCGCCTTGATCTTTGAGAAGACATGTGATCAAATCGCTGCTCAATGCGTGGCCCTCGGCTTGGCTATAGCTCGTCCATTCCCGGCCGTCGAAGCGGCTCAGGCCCGAAAAATAAGTCCCGATCCAAATGCCGTAGTGATCGTCTTCCGCCACCGCCGTAATATCAAGGCTTGGCAAGCCCTCGGTGAGAGTGTAATTGATCCAACGCTGTGCTTGCGCCTGTTGCCAATCGAGAAAGCCGCAGACGATCACGGCAACCAATTCTATGAATCGGAATCGTTTCACGGTTGCCTCTGCGGTTTAATCGATCGGCGTGAGATTTTGCGAAGTTCGTGCTTTGATGCGTATACCTTTGATGTCCGTGAGCAGAGCATTCTTGAATTCGACCGTGGTTGTACCAAGCGCACGCGCCTCAAAGACGACGACAGCGAGTGCGCCACTGCCATGCGGTCCCAAAATATTGCCGGAGCTTACTGCCCCCAAAGAACATTTGTAGCGCAGTGAACTTCTGCCGAAGAGCGGACCGATTTGCGTTGCAGTCCGCTTTGAGCTGGCAAGAAAATTTCCCAAAGCCACACTACTGCTATCCAGCTTGAGAAAGGCGGGATCGAACATGATATCGAACTGAAACGCGCCGAGGTTTTCGACTTCTTGCACGGTTACGAGCACGGTATCTTTTTGCCCGAGCTGTAAAAGCTCGAGCCGGCTGCGATTGAGGCCCACGACGGTCTCCTTCTGCGGAGGTGGAGGAACCCTGTGACAAGTGGAAGAAGAGCAACAAACCATAAGCACTGCCGCACATCCAAGAAGAAATTTGCTCATGACGCGGTCCTTTATATTGAACGCTACAAGTTATTGATCGTCTGCCAAGTTGAAACCGGTTCCCACTGGCTCAATCTTCGCTTTGAGTTTCTGGAGGTCTTGCACATTGATCGTATCATTGCCACAATAGCGTTGCATGGTCTCATTAAAATCGACGTCCGCGCGCGGGTTATAAGCTGCGTGGCCTTTGATCAGTGAATCCGGAAGATTGTGCGAGATTAGATCTTGCACGAACTTAAGGTCGTCATCGCCGCCGCCATCGCTTTTACAATCCACGTCATCCCAAGATTCGCAGGGGCAAGCGCAAGGAGCAAAGCCTCTGGCCTCTGCAAGTTGTTGCTGCAAGCCCGTGGTGTCCGGGGCGAAAACAATCGCATAAATCACTTTGGCGCTATCGCGCGGCGTTATCGTTCTCAAATCACTCATCACTGCAAGGGTCAAATCCGCCGGCCCGGCGTTGCGCACGCCGCGTGTATCTCCCGCAAAAAATTTCAGGCGCGCGCGCTCGCCCACTTTGGGGTCTTGGGGGAGATTGTCGGGCGTAAGCGTGTCCGCAAATGCGCTGATGAGATAGCCACTGTCGCTTAAAGCCGCGGTGAGAGGCGCGACGCCGACATACTTGTCGCGATTTTGACCGTCGAAAATATAGGCCAGTTCCTGCGCAGCGAGATAACCGCCGCGGTCCTGTCGCGCGTCGCTGCCGGCTTCCACGTCGAGAAAGAGCGCGAGTTTCACTTCTTGCGCAACGCTGCTAAGATTGACCACGGTCCATTCCAGTAAAGCCCACTTTTTGTTTTTGTTATGATACGTGAACTGCTTAAGGCCAAGGGAGTCCACGGCGCAGATCATTTCC
>JABWAN010001021.1 GCA_013361015.1 Candidatus Zhuqueibacterota bacterium
AGTGAGTGCGATCGCATTGTACTTCGCCGTGTACGCTGGCGTCTCGGCGTTTTTGCTGTTCTTCAGCTTGCCCACAGCCGGTTTGTTTGATGAAAAAATCGAGGCCATCAAATCACTGCAGGAATTGACGCAGTCCATCAGCCATTTCATGGAACGCGACAAATTAACGGCATTGATCACGCAGCGCGCGCTGCAAGTCACCAAATCGGATTTTGCCTGGCTGGAGCTTTATGAGGAAGACCAGCCCGCGCTCGAATTGGTTTCCGCGGTCAATCTCACGGAAGAGGAAAAGGCGACGATACCGTTGAGCACGCAATCGGGCATTAGCGGATGGGTGATTCAAAATCGCAAAAGCCTGCTCGCGAACGACACGCACGAGGACCCGCGCCTGCAGCGGCTCTCGGAATGGAAAAAAGACGTCGGCGCTTTGCTCGCCGTGCCGCTCATCTCGCGCGAGCAGATTTTCGGCATCCTTTATTCCGCCAAGCGCGATTATTTCAGCTATGATCAATTCGATGAAGACATGCTGCAATCATATGCCGATCAAGCCGCGATTGCATTTGAAAACGCGCGCTTGCTCAATGTCTCTTTGGAAAAAGAGCGGCTCGCGCAGGAGTTGCGGGTGGCGCATGAGGCGCAGGAAAAGCTTCTGCCCAAAGCGATGCCCGAAGTGCCGGGCATCGAGGTCGCAGGCATCAGCATTGCGGCGCAGGAAGTGGGCGGAGACTATTACGACGTTTTCAAGCTGGGCGAGAAGCTCGCGGTGGTCGTGGGCGATGTTTCGGGCAAAGGCACTGCCGCCGCGTTTTACATGGCGCAGGTCAAAGGCGTTATGGAGGCGCTCGGACGTATTCATGAATCGCCGCGCGAAGTTTTGATTCAAGCCAATCAAATTTTGGCGCGCAGTTTGGAAAAGAATCTGTTTATCAGTTTGATCTATGCCGTGTTCGATCCTCTCGAAATGCGCATGACGCTCAGTCGTGCCGGACACAATCCTCTGCTCTGGTATCCGCACGATGAAGAGCCGACGCTGTTGCAGCCGCGCGGTCTGGGCATCGGCTTGGATCGCGGCGCGTTGTTCGGCGCTACGCTCGAAGAAGTGACCCTGCCGCTTTCACCCGGGGATTTTTTTGTGTTCTACACGGACGGCGTGGTTGAAGCACGTAATTCCCGCAACAAGGAATATGAAGAACAAACTTTGCTGGAAGTCGTCCGGCAGCAAAAGCACGCCGGCGCGGATGCGATCAAAGAAAGTATCCTGCAAAGCTTGCGCGCGCACGTGGGCGCGCAATGCGCGCACGATGATTTTACCCTCGTCGTAGTGGGAGTTGCAAAGCATGCGCTGCAAATGAAGGCATAAAGGGCGGCGCCGCAGGCGCAGAGCTGATGCGCAAGATCGCGGTTCGACCTTTTGCCATGTGCTGAGAACGAAGTGGTTTTACGAAAGGATTAGGAGGAAGGTATGAAGAAACTCACGGTTGTTGTGCTGCTGCTCCTCATCGCGCTGCCGCTGATTGCACCCGCACAAGATGAGAGCCGCCTGTTGCGTTTTCCCGCCATTCATGGCAATCAAATCGTTTTCACCTACGCCGGAAATATGTACTCCGTGCCCGCGAACGGCGGCCTCGCGCGCCGGCTCACCAATCACGAGGGTTTCGAGATGTTTCCGCGTTTCTCGCCGGACGGGAAGCAGCTCGCTTTCACCGGACAATACGACGGCAACACGGAAGTCTTTCTCGTTCCGGTCGAAGGCGGCGTACCGCAACGGCTCACTTACACGGCCACGCTCGGCCGCGACGACGTTTCCGACCGCATGGGCCCCAACAATCTCGTGATGGGGTGGAAGCACGACGGGAAGCAAATCGTGTTTCGCTCGCGTATGCGTTCTTTCAATGACTTCATCGGCAGTCTCTATGCGGTTGGCGCCGATGGCAACGGGCCTGCGCCCATTCCCGTTCCGCGCGGCGGCTTTTGCAGTTTCTCGCCCGACGATAAGAAAATGGCCTATAATCGCGTGTTCCGCGAATTTCGCACGTGGAAAAGATATCGCGGCGGCATGGCGGATGACGTTTGGATTTTTGATTTCACAACCAAGAAAGTCGAGAATCTCACCAATCATCCCGCGCAAGACATCATTCCGATGTGGATCGGCAATCAGATTTATTTTCTCTCCGATCGCGATCAAAGTAAGCGCATGAATCTTTACGTTTGCGATCTTGCCACCAAGCAAACCACGCAGCTTACGCAACACACCGATTTCGACGTCAAATTTCCCTCGCACGACAACAACGCGATTGTGTACGAATACGCGGGTCACATTTACCGCTTCGACGTCGTGAGCAAACGCGCCGAAAAGGTCTCCATCAAAATTGCGGATGACCTTTTGACCGGGCGGGATGAGGTGCGCAAAGTAAGCCAGGAAGTGACGAACTACGAAATCTCTCCCGACGGCAAGCGCGCGCTGTTTGGCGC
>JABWAN010001022.1 GCA_013361015.1 Candidatus Zhuqueibacterota bacterium
AACTGCGCCGCGCCGCGAAAAATTGCGTGGATAAAGGCGAGTTTCAATTTCTCTTTGCGCATCCGAACGATCGCATGCGCGTCGTGCATGAAAAGGTCGGCCATCTGCCCATTGGCAAAATGGAGCGCTACGCCGCGCTGCTGCGCTTCGATAACAAACTGCAAGACAAACTCGGAAACAAACTCGCGGCCAATGCGCTCGCGCTGCTCGCGAATCCCGTGTTGCATTTCGTCACGCCCGGCCGCAGTGCCGGTGCGCAGTGTTCTTTTTCTTTGGTTGATGAAAAGCGCTTTGGCGAAGAGTATGAAGCCGTATTCGAGCACGCGAAGGTGCAGCACAAAGTCGTTGTCTCGCGCGATGCGGAGTATTTGAACTGGCGTTTTCTCGAAAACCCGCTCTATCGCACGCACAGCTTGCGCATGCACTGCGGCAATGAGTTGAAAGGCTACGTGCTCTTCTATGAAACCAAAGGCACGGCGCACGTTGCCGATTTGCTCGTCGCAGGAAACAGCGAAGACATGCGCGCGCTCATGAGTGGACTCATTTATCATCTGCGCAAAGTCGGCCTCGGCACGATCTCGTTGCGCTTGCACAACGACAATCCCGTGCTCGCGCAAGCGCAGCAACTCGGTTTCAAGCATCGCGCAGATGCGACCTCGACGGTCATTGCGTACGCGAAGCAAACTTCTCCGTTCGCGCCGACAATACTCGACGGCAAGAATTGGTTTATGACTGTCGGGGATAGAGATATTTGACAACTTCAGTTCGAATTAACCGCGCCCTCTCATCTTGTCATTCTGGAAGAATCCTTTCTAGTGCTCGGCACAATGTCTGGGAATTCTCTCCAGTGCTTAAAAAGATTCCTTCTGAATGACATGTTTGAGGGCTGAATCCAGCATCCAGAAACCAGGATCAAGCAACCAGCAACCAGGAACCAGCAATGAACCTCCACACCGATGTTACCAACTTTCTGAAGAAGCAAGCGCCCAAAGGCGTGGCGTTTTCGGATCAAGACAACCTGCTCACCAAAGGCGTGATCGACTCGCTCAAGATGCTCGATCTCATCAGCTTCATGCAAGAGCAGTTCGGCATCACGATTGACGAAGATGAAATGATGCCGGATAATTTCGAGTCCGTGAACGCCATTGTCGCGTTCGTGACGGCGAAGCGGAAGAGTGTTGCGGCGTAAGCTACTCTCATCTAAACTAAAAAGAAAAGCGCACGCAGAGACGCAAAGTCGCAAAGGAACGCAAAGAAAAGCTTTGCGGGTTCTTTGCGTCTCTGCGCCTTTGCGTGAGGCTTTGCTTTTTATGAAGACTCTTGAACCTGCACCGGTGCAAGCGCACTCTCTCAAAACTGTCATCCTGTAAGGAACTTCCCTCGTGCTCGGAACAATGTTCAAAACTCGTTTTGTTCCGAGCACGAGGTAAGGTTCTTCCAGAATGACAAAGTAGAGAAGGCGTGCTCAACTATAGTAATTTTTTCCATGAGCATCACTATAAAACTCCCCTGGGCCGCGTGGTTCGGCGATCATGATCTGGAATTGCCGATGCCGGAGCATTGGCGCGTGCATGTGTGCAACATGCGCAACGCGCCCGCTCTTTCTGCGGTGCAAATGCGGAGCGCATTGCAGAATTTGATCGGTGCGCCGCCGCTGCATGAAATGGTTCGCGGCTGCAAATCCGTCGTGATTGCAGTTGATGATCTCAGCCGCCCCACGCCCACGCATGTATTGCTGCCACACTTGCTCGCCGAGTTATTCGCCGGCGGCGTTCAAGCGCAAAACATTTCATTCGTCATCAGCCTCGGCTCGCACACCGCGCTCACGCGCGAGGATCTCGTCAAAAAACTCGGCGCGGAGATTATCGCGAACTATCGCGTGCTCAATCACGATTGCCATGGCGAGCTTGTTGATCTCGGCACGAGTGTGGGCAAAGTGCCGGTGCGTTTGAACGCGGAGTTCATGGCCGCGGATTTCAAAATTCTGCTCGGCAGTGTGGTGCCGCATGCGTTCGCGGGCTTCAGCGGCGGCGCGAAGATGGTGCTCCCTGGCCTGTCGAATATCGAGAGTATCGAGTGGACGCATAAAGCCGTGATGATGGGCCTGCGCGGCAAAGCCGGCACGCTCGAAGGCAATCGCTTTCGCGCGGAGTTCGAGCGCGTGGCGCGACACGCGGGCGTGCAACTCAGCATCAATGTTGTGGTGAATGGCAAGCGCGAGATCGCCGGCATTTTCGCGGGCGATATTGAAGCCGCGCATCGCGCCGGCGCGCAGTTCGCGAGTGAGGTATATGCGACGCCGTTGCCCGAAGAGCCGTTCGATGTCGTCGTGCTCAATTCCTATCCCAAAGACGACGAGCTTTTGCAAGCCGAGAACGCGCTCATGTTTCATCACACCGCGCCGCCGAGTTATTTGAAAGACGATGCGGTCATGCTCATGGCGAGCGCGTGCTCATTGGGCATGGGCCACC
>JABWAN010000042.1 GCA_013361015.1 Candidatus Zhuqueibacterota bacterium
ACTCCACTGGCCAATGCGGCCATCATCTTTGTGCTCTTGATCTTCATGCTGATCAATCGCGAGGATCTGCGCAATCGGGTGGTCCGCCTGGCAGGCGCCAAGCTGACGCTTACCACGCGCACGCTGGATGATGTGGGGACGCGCATCAGCCGTTATCTACTGATGAATGCGATCGTCAACGGCGGCTTCGGCGCCGCCGTCGGTATGGGATTGGCCTTGATCGGTGTCGAATATGCATTGATGTGGGGCTTTCTGGCGGCGGTGCTGCGATTCTTGCCCTATGTCGGCCCTATTATGGCCGCGGTCTTGCCTATCTCGATGGCGTTCATTCAGTTTCCTGGCGACGATTGGATCCACCCGTTGATGGCGGCCGGGTTGTTCGTCGTATTGGAACTGATCACCAATAACGTCGTCGAGCCGTTGGCCTATGGCCATAGTACTGGCGTTTCGACTGTGGCATTACTCGTGTCGGCCGTGTTCTGGACATGGGTCTGGGGGCCGATGGGACTGGCGCTGGCCGTGCCATTGACGGTGGTGTTGACGGTGCTCGGAGAGCATGTCGCGCCCTTGCAGCCTTTGGGCATTTTGCTGGGCGATAAACCGGCGCTTGAGCCGCATGTGCTTTACTACCAGCGCCTGCTGGCCGGCGACGTCGAAGAGGCCGGCACGATCCTGGAAGAACAAGCGGCCAGCGAACCGTTGATTGAGGTCTACGATAAGGTTCTTGCTCTAGCGCTCGTGGAAGCCGAAAAGGACCACGAAGCGGGAGAGTTAAGCCAAGAGACGCATGCGCTGATCTGGCAAACGACTCATGAATTGATCGACGAAATGGCGCCCGCCGCTGCCGAGGGCGACAGTAAAAAGGCGGAACAGATTCGCATTGACTCGGGGCCAGCCCTGAAGGCCCGCGTCATTGGTTGTCCTGCACACGACGAAGCCGACGAAATGGCTTTGATGATGCTCGAGCAGAATCTGACCATCGATGGCGGCCAATTCGGAATCCTCTCCAGCACGATGCTGGCGTCAGAGATGATAGGCCAGGTTGCCAAGGAAAAGCCCGACGCCGTACTGATTTCCTCGCTGGGGCCGGTGGGGGTGGCGTTGGGCATTTATGAAAGACGGCAACGGCGTATTTATTTCAATTTCGGCGTGCCATTTTAATTGCGCGGTTGCCTTTAGAATTTTAAAAAGCTTCCAACCTTTCCCGCCCACTGAAATCACTAGCACATACGGAAAGAGTTATTCCGTGCATGTTCTTATTCCGAGCGCAACTGGCAAGCGCCGCGGCTTTTAGCGCGTCTGCGCATGCGTTACCGTGTGCGCTTCGCGCCTTTGTACGGTAAGAATTTTTTTGTCACCGTGGGGCGTTCCATCATGCAGTCTATTCTCACGCCAAGTCATGATCTTCTCGAGCACGAACGCCAATATGATTCCCGCCAGCGCATCTACCCAATAGTGATACTGTAACACAAACGTTGAAATCGAAAGCAGGAGCACCAAAGGCAGCAGCAGCCAAAAAGTGGTTCGAAAACTCCGGCGCAGCGCGAGCAACATCGTCCATGCCGCGGCAACGTGCGAGCTTGGGAAAGCTGCGCCCACCACTGCACCGCGTTTTTGCACTGCTAGTACGAAATTGAAGAAAAAGCCACCGGAAGTCAACTCTGCAATGGAAACGTTCAACGCATGGTGCGGACCGCGGGCCGGAAAGAGTAAAAAGCAGACGTAGCATAGATACAAGCTCGCACAGATGCGATTCATCACTTGCTCAAAAGTCGGCTGTAGCGCTCCGGCCGTGCGTCTGCGGCTGAAATAAAACAGCCCGACGACAAAAGGAATGAGAGGGTAATACGCCCAATAGGCAAAGGCAAAAATCTCCGTCGTCGCCGGCGTCAAGCGCGGCGCGAGATATTCAAAAGCGTGCTGGCCAAACACAATGTAGTCGCTTTGGATCAAATGCGGTTCCAACCAAAACGGCAAGAGCAGATTGACGATGCGCCCCACTTCGCCGAAGAAAAAAGTCAAAAGAATGATTGGATACCAATCACGCAGAAACCGCGCCCACGCCGGCTGCCGCGCCTCGGTACGAATCAGTATCAGCACGGCAACGAACGCAAACGCATGCAGCACCGCGCAGCGCAAGGTTGTCGCATCCTGCTTTCCGGCAAGCAGGGCGAGTAATGGCAGCAGCACCAGTACGGTGAGTGTGAGTTTATCGTAAAGCCGCAAATTTTTCTGCCAAGTGCTTATGGGCATAGAATCAGACTGAAACACGCTTTTCTCCTTAATGTGCCTTGGGCTTTTGCTGCAATGCCATACGCAAGAGCGCCGCCAAAACAAAGATTCCGCCCAACATCGCAACTACCGAAGAGCCGGCCGGAAAATCGAATTGAATTGAAAAATAAATGCCGAAGAAGCTGCCGAGCAGGCTAATCGCCATTGCAATGAGCACCAGGCCGGTGTTCTTGCGCGTCAATAAAATAGCGGACACGGGCGGCACGACGATATAAGAAAATACCGGGATCACGCCGCCGGCGCGCACCGCGAGCACGATGGCAAGGCCGATCGAAACATAAAAAAGAAAATTCCAAAAATTGAAGGCCCCGAGATTCGCCGCCTCATGATTCTCGAACTTCTCCGTCAGCTCAAAAAACTTTGTTCGGAAGATGACATGCAGCAAGCCAATCACGCCAAAGACCACGGCTATGACGAGGATTTGCTGCGTGGTCACGGTGAACAGGCTCCCGAATAAGACTTCTGAAATGTCCGACTCGCCGTGCGGCGCTTTCGAGATCAACAACACTGTGGCCGCGGAAGCGACCGCATAGACGATGCCGATGATCGCCTCCTGCTTCAGCCTTTTGTCCTTCACGTTAATGAACGAAAGCAAGAACGCGCCGAGCAACGTAAAGAGAATGGCAATGAACGTTGGATCCTTTTCCAAATAATTCGCCAAGGCAACCCCGAGCATAGAAATCTGGCCCAGCGCCAAGTCCACGAAAACGATGCCGCGCCCAACGACATGTACGCCGAGATAAGAAAGCAAAAGCCCCATCACGAGGCTGACGGTGAGTGCGTTGATGATAAAGTCCTGACTAAACATTTCGGACATGCTGCGTATCTCCTCTCTCCACATGACCACGACAAACGCGAGCTTCGAGCATGCAGCCCGGTACGCGGATTATACGCATGAAGCGGATAAAGAAACCGCCTCTATCCGCTTCATTCGGCAAATCCGTTTAGAGATTTTTTTTTGCAAAACTTCACTGGGAGGCGACGAATAGAAAATCGTTACGCGCCGGGCCGGCTACTTCAATGCCTCGACCATCATCGCAACGTTATGATCAAAAAGATCGAAATAGGTTTTAATGCTCTCTTCGGCGCCCACAGAGGTTGCCAGCGTCACCACTTTGCCGCCGGTGTTCGAAGCCACCAATTCCGCGGATTGCGCCGCGAAGTAGGGTGAATTGATAATGACTTTGATGTGGTCGCGCTTCATCGTGTTGATCACTTTGGCCAATTGCGAAGGCGTGGGCGGAATGCCGGGCTTCGGCTCCAAAAAATCCGCGATCACAAGCCCGAAGCGCTGCTCGAAGTAAGGCCACTCATTGTGATATGCGATCACCTTTGTGCCTTTGAACGGGAGCATGGCTGCGACCCAGTCTTTGAGCTTCGCATCAACGCGCGCGTTGAACTTCTGAAGATTCTCCTGAAAATAAGCCCGGTTGGCGGGATCGATGCGCACCAAGCAATCGCAAATGTTTTGTGCGATGATTTTGCCGTTGGCGGGATCGAGCCAGTAATGCGGATTGCCGAAAATATGAATGTCACCTTCGGCGCGGTTCACGCTCGCGGGTACCTGCAACAGCGGAACATGGAGTGAAGCATCCACGTAGCCCGGCCCGCCCTTGTTGATGCTGGCATTGCGCGCGCTATTCAGCAGCGGCGGCACCCAGCCGGTTTCCAAATCCAAACCGACGGTCACGAACATGTTCGCTTTGGTAAGTTTCAAAATGTAGCTAGGCTTAGGATCAACGAAGTGCGGATTTTGAAAGCCGGTAGCGATGGCGAAAGCTTCCACTTTGTCGCCGCCGACGAATTCTGCAATGCTCTTCAGATCAGGCAGCGAAGTCACCACGCGCACTTTGTCGTTTGCGTGCACATTTTGCCAGTTCAAAAACAGATTGGCAGTCATCATGAGCAAAAACTTCTGAGGCAATTTGGCTTTCATAAGATTTTCCTTTGCGAATCCACAAGGGATGATCCTGCAACGGCTTGGCCGTTGCATTCAACTCACCGGCAGTTCATACGAAAAAACCTCGGTCAGGCCAAGGTTGGAGCGTTTTTCGCTCACAGCAATTGAAGATCAATACACATGCGCGCCGTGCGCGCCGATGATGAAAATGGCGCGCACCCCGACTTGATGGACACGCGCAAATGCGTTCGCGTCCGTGGTTTTGTATTGCAGCTCGATTTTTTGAAACTCGGTTGCATACCATCCCAAGATGCCCGAGTAAGCGCGCTCCACGTAGTTCGCCTCGCCCGGTTGATTGGCATAGTCGAAACGGCCGGTCAAAAACCATCGCCTGCCCAATTGATAAGTGGAAAGCGCATACATGCCCCAAGTTTGTAACTTCTCGTTCGCGGAGATTTTTTTCTCACTCAACAATGCTTCGAGTTGCAGCACGAAGGATTTGTACGCGTTGAAGCGCAAAGGTTTCCATTTGTAAGTGAGGTCGATTCCACCGAGCACGGAATTGCGCGCCGCTTCGTTCGGACCAATGGCGCCACTCAACCCAATCTCCAGAGTCGCGTTCGGCGTGAGGTCCCAAAAATTTTTGAGATGGCTCGAATATAAAAAGCGATCGGCCTCACTCATGACGAAGCTTGGGCTTTCACTCGGTCCGCGTGTGACTTCAAAAGCCAGTTCCTGATAAAAATTCAGCGGATTGGGCACGAGCCAGCTCAACGAGGCGCCCTCATCGTTCAATCCTTCGTCACCGAGATAGTTCGCATAGACATTGGGAACATCGAGAAACGGCAGCGCATGCGGGTGCAGCATATTAATTTTGCCGAACGTGCTGCGAAACTTGCCGAGTTTGAGCTGCAAGCCCGCGGGCAATGTTTGCGTCGTTAAAAACGCTTCTTCCAATTCCACGCCGAATTCGCCGCTTGCTTCGTCGCGCGCCAGCGCCACAAAGAAATCCGCGCGGGCATATGGGTCGACGACGGATTGCAATGAAATCTCGGCTTCATGAAACTCCGCCTCCAGATGGCGGCGCGCCGGCGTGAGGTAGCTTGCGCGAAAATCTCCAATGACGCTGATATTGGGATTCGTGGATTGCGCCGCGCGCGTTGCTGCTTGCGGCGCACTGGGTTGGGAAGTTGCGGCGAGCTGTTGTTCCAACTGCTTGATCAAAAGCGAATCCGCCGCGGTATGTGTGGAGTCTTGCTGTGCAGTGGCTTGTCGAATGAGGCAAAATAGCGGGAACACGAGCATGCATGTGGCTATCAGACAACTTCTATTCTTGCTGCTCAAGCGCAGAAAGCCTTGCCAATCAAATCGCATAACATCCTTTGCAAAAGTTGATTCGAGCCGTTCATGCCTCCGGCCTTCATATCGTCCTCTCATAATCGCTCCGTAACTATAAAGCTAGCATTTTGACGCTCAAAAACAAGAACACACTTCAGCCGTCGACTTTTTTTATAAACGCGAAGGCCGCTTGCTTTTCTAAAAAGAATAAGTAAATTGCCGACCGCAACGGCCGCCACGCCGAGTCGGTCGCAAGGCAAACGAGCTGCGGCCAAAATTTTCAGACACGGCTCCAAGTGGATTCAAACTGATTTCATCTGCGACGGCCTGCGAAAATCTGCGCCTAAAGCGCTTGCAAAGCAATACCCTCACCTTTATTGAAGCATCCTTCAGGGAAGGAAGGCATGAAAAAAGACTTTCTCAGTATCACCGATCTCACCACCAACGAAGTGTGGTCGCTCTTTGAGCTGGCCAAAGAACTGAAGGCGAAATACGTACGCGGCGAGGCGCATCAATATCTCAAAGATCAAACGTTGGGAATGGTTTTTCTCAAGCCCTCCACGCGCACGCGCATTTCCTTCGAAGTCGGCATGTTTCAGCTTGGCGGGCATGCGTTGTATTTGCCCGCAGACGACATCGGCCTGGAGAAACGCGAAGCTTTCTCCGATGTCGCGCGCGTAATTTCCGGTTACGTCGACGGCATCATGGCGCGCATGTTTGGCCATGAGGATATCATCGAGCTGGCGCGGTATGCGAGCGTGCCGGTCATCAACGGTCTCACGGATCTCCTGCATCCGTGCCAGGTGATCAGCGACATGTTCACGATTTGGGAATATCGCCGCACGTTGGATGATTTGGTTGTGGCCTACATCGGCGACGGCAATAACGTGGCGAATTCATGGATCAACATGAGCACGCGGTTGCCGTTCACGTTTCGCATCGCTTGCCCCGAAGGCTACGAGCCAAATGCCGAAGTGGAAGCCTACGCGCGGAGCGTGAACCTGGGGCGTGTGGAAATATATCGCGAGCCGAAAGAAGCGGTGCGCGGTGCGCACGTGATCTATACCGACGTGTGGGCGAGCATGGGGCAGGAGCAAGAACTCGAGAAGAGGAAAAAGATTTTCAAAAATTATCTCGTCGATTCTGCGTTGCTAAGTCTTGCGGCCAGAGATGCGCGCTTCATGCATTGCCTGCCCGCGCACCGCGGCGATGAAGTAACACACGAGGTCATGGAAAGCCCGTCTTCGCTGATCTTCACGCAGGCGGAGAACCGCATGCACGTGCAAAAAGCCTTGCTGGTGATGTTGATGGGGAAACGATAGGCGAGGGGCTTTCCTCCGGTGAAGAATTGCCCCAATAAATCCCGGAGGCTGGAAACGAGACAACGGATAAACGCTTTTTCATTCGCTGCGCCGTTTCTATCCGTTGGGAAAATTGTTTATTGAAAAATCTTCTCAAGAAAGAATCTCCATGCAAAAGAACGTTCGTAAAGTTGTGCTCGCCTATTCCGGCGGGTTGGATACTTCCATTATCATTCCTTGGTTGAAAGAAAATTATGGCTGCGAGGTGATTGCGTATACAGCCGATATCGGCCAGGGCGAGGAATTAGAAGGTTTGGAAGAAAAAGCGCTGAAGACCGGCGCGAGCAAACTATATGTCGACGACCTGCGTGAAGAATTCGTGCGCGAGTTTGTTTACCCCACTTTGAAAGCCGGCGCCGTGTATGAAGGCAAATATCTTTTGGGAACTTCGTTCGCGCGGCCGATCATTGCCAAATATCAAGTGCTCGTGGCGGAAAAAGAAGGCGCGGATGCGGTCGCACACGGCTGCACCGGCAAAGGCAACGATCAAGTGCGTTTCGAGTTGACCTATAAAGCGCTCAACCCCAAGTTGCACGTCATCGCCCCATGGCGCGAATGGCACATTCGCTCGCGCGAAGAGGCCATTCGTTACGCGCACGAAAGAAAGGTTCCCATCACCGCCACCTTGCAGAAAATTTATAGCCACGATAAAAACCTCTGGCATCTCTCCAGCGAAGGCGGTGAATTGGAAGACCCGTGGCAATCCGCGCCGGAAGCGATTTATGGCATGAGCGTCAGCCCGGAGGCTGCACCCGATCGCGCAACGGTCATCACTGTGGGTTTTGAAAAAGGCGAGCCGGTTGCGGTCAATGAACAAAGACTGTCGCCAGTGGCTCTATTGCAAATGCTCAATCGCCTCGGCGGCGAAAACGGCATCGGCCGCATCGACTTGGTGGAGAATCGTCTCGTAGGTATGAAGTCGCGCGGCGTGTATGAAACGCCGGGCGGAACGATTTTGTATGCGGCGCATCGCGAGTTAGAAAGCCTCGTGCTCACGAGGGAAACGCTGCGCTTGAAAGAAACGCTCGCGCCGCGTTATGCCGATCTGGTTTACTTCGGGCAATGGTACACGCCGATGCGGCAAGCATTAGATGCGTTCGTACAAAGCACGCAGGAAAAAGTCACGGGCACGGTCCGCTTAAAATTGTACAAAGGCAACGTCATCGTGGAGGGCCGCAAATCGCCGCACTCACTCTATCGCGAAGACTTTGCCACGTTCAGCGAAGACGAAGTGTACAATCAGAAAGACGCGGAGGGCTTCATCAATCTGTTCGGCCTGCCGCTGAAAGTAAAAGCATTGATCGATCTTGTGAACGCGGGCAAGAGCGAGTATCGGTGAGAAATGGCGAGTGCGCCGGCGAAATTCATAAACGTGAGTGCAGCGGCATTTGCGCGAAGGCTTGATTTTTTGCGACGCATTTTTTATTGTGGCGGCGTATGGCTTTGGAGATTGCAATATGATTGGGTGGCATCGGCTCTTCGGTTTGACTTTGACGGACTTTTTTACCGACACCGGCTTTCACGTCGAGTTGGAAAAAGATCTTTCACTCAAGCAGCAGTTCATCGACGTGATCATTATCGAGAGCGCAACCGACAAGCCGATGCCGGAGACGCCAGACGGCTTGGAAAATCTCGCGCGCTTCAATCTGCTCACGTATAAGTCGCTGCACGAACCCTTGGACGCTTGGGCGCTAGATGAATTGATCGGGCATTACGTGAACTATCGCAAGCAAGCCAGCTCGACCGCGAAGATTTTTTTGCCGCATGAGGATTTTCAATTATATGCCGTCTGCACCCGCGCGCCGGAGAAACTTGCGAAAGAAGCGGATTTGCGAACGCTCCAATCGGGTGTGCGTGAAATAAGATGGGGCAGCAAACACGTACGAGTCATCGTGACCAGCCAAGTTCCCGAGGCGGAGCACAATGCGGTGTGGAAGCTTTTTAGCGGCATTGCGGAACAAGTGCAACATGCGACGGCAAACTATCGTTGGCGCCGTTCGGATAACAGCGGCATCATCAATCAATTGTTTCAGAATTATGAAATCGAGGGTATGAATATGCCGTATACTTGGGATGATTACTATCGCGACATCACGCGAGAACATCTCGACTGGCTACCCAAAGAAGAGCTTTTGGCAAAGCTTTCAGTCGAAGATCGTTTAAAGGGCCTGCCGGTCGAAGATCGTTTAAAGGGCCTGCCGGTCGAAGACTTTCTCAAAAGCTTGCCGCCGGAGAAAATCGAAGCCTACTTAAACAAAGTGCGTCCAAAGAGGCGCAAAAGCAATGGCGCGGCTCGCGCTCATAAGAAGGGCCGCTCGTGAAAGTTTGGAGCGGGCGTTTCTCTTCCAAGCCGGCGGAATTAATGGAGCGCTTCAGTCGCTCAATCGAGATTGACGGCAAAATGTGGCGTGAAGACCTTGCCGTAAATCGCGCGTGGGCACAGGCGCTATATGAAGCCAAGCTCTTGACCGCCGCTGAAGAGGCAAAGATTCAACGCGGCTTGCGTGCCATTGCGACAGAATTTCGTAACGAGCGTTTTGCGTTCCTGCCGGAAGACGAAGACATTCACGTTGCCATCGAGCGCCGATTGACCGAGTTGGTCGGCGCAACCGGCGCGAAGATTCACACCGGCCGCAGCCGCAATGATCAAGTGGTGACGGATTTTCGGCTTTATCTCAAACGCAGAGTTGGAGAAGTGCAAACGGCGCTGCGCGAATTGGCCGCGGCTTCAGTCGCGCAAGCCGAAGCTTCACAAGAAATCATTCTCCCCGCTTACACGCACACCCAGCAAGCCCAACCTATTCGCCTCGCGCATTACCTCCTTGCACTATCCTTCGCGTTGCAGCGACACAGTTCACAGTTGCGACAATGCGTCGAAAGAATTGACGAGTTGCCATTGGGCTGCGGTGCAGTAGCGGGCACGGCGTTTTCGATCGACCGCAAAAAACTCGCGCAAACACTCGGCTTTCGTCGTGTGATGCAAAACTCCATCGATGCCACGGGCACGCGCAGTTTTTGCGGTGAAATGATTTTCATCTGCTCCGACATCGGCGTGACGCTCAGCCGCTATGCCCACGATTTCATTCTGTGGAGTACGCAAGAGTTCGGTTTCATCGACCCCGGCGAGAAGTTCGCAACCGGTTCGAGCATGATGCCCAACAAGAAGAATCCCGATGCCTTCGAATTGGTACGCGGCAAAACCGGAACGTTACTCGGTTTGCTCACGGGTATCATGTCGCTGCAGAAAGGCATTCCCGCCACGTATAGTCGCGATTTGCAGGAAGACAAGAAGGCGGTATTCGAAGCGTTGCAGACTGCGGAAGATTGCATGAGTGTGTTTGCCGGCGCGTTGCGCACGTGCCATTTTCGCGCGGAGCGCATGCGGGCCGCGCTCACTAGCGCGTTGTTTGCGACCGATCTCGCCGATTATCTCGTGCGCAAAGGAATTCCGTTTCGCAAAGCACACGAGCTGGTCGCCCAGGCCGTGCAATATGCGGAGCGTTGCGCATGCGGCCTGCACGAGTTGCCGTTGGAATATTGGCGCTCGCTGTACGCCGGTTGCGACAAGGAACTCTTTCTATGTTTTCAGGCGAAAACCAGCGTCGAGCGCCGCAACGCAATCGGCGGCACTTCGCTGCGGCAAGTCAAAGCACAAATCCGGCAAGTGAAAAATTGGTTGAAGTGAATCGCATGACGCATAAATGCTAAGGCAGCTCCATTGGCATGAAACCTCGCCTGCAAATCTATCCAAACAAAACCGCGTTGGTGCACGCCACCGCGGAAATGCTCGCCGCGACCTGTGTGGACGCAATTCATGCACGCGGCGTGTGCGCGATCGCGCTTTCCGGCGGCACGACGCCGAAGGAAGTTTACGAAGTGCTCGCGCACGAATCTTTCAGAGAGCGGATTGACTGGCCGCGCGTGCATTGGTTTTGGGGGGATGAAAGGATGGTGCCGCCCGAGCTGAGCGAGAGCAACTATCGCATGACACAAGAAGCGATGCTCGCGCATGTTCCGATTCCCAGGAGCAACGTGCATCGCATCAAAGGCGAGTTAACGCCGCAACAAGCCGCGCAAGATTATCGCGAAGAGTTGCAGGCTTTTTTCAAAGGGCACGAAGAAATCTTTGATCTCATACTGCTCGGCCTCGGTGAAGACGGCCACACCGCTTCGCTATTTCCAGAGACTACGGCCTTGCAGGAAATGGCGCACGCCGCGACGGACGTGTTCGTTCCCAAACTGGACAAATGGCGCGTCACATTAACGCTGCCGATCCTCAACCAAGCACGCAAAGTCGTTTTTCTCGTGGCGGGGAAAACAAAAGCCGAGATCGTGGCGGGAGTGTTGGGCTTGCAGCAGCCTGCATTGAAATGGCCGGCTTCTTTGGTACAGCCGCAATCCGGCGAGTTATATTGGTTGGTAGATTCGGAAGCCGCGCCGCGCTAAACGCTCGCTTTCATGGTGACTGCAATTGCCGCAGTAAATCTTTCGCACTTTCGTTGTCGGGATCGTAACGCAAGCCTTCTTGCAACGACGCGCGTGCTGCGGAAAACTGCTGTGCGGCGAGATAAGCCTGCGCCAGTTGAAAATATATAGCGGCTTGCTCCGGCGCGAAGACGAGCGCTCGCTGCAAAGTTGAGATCGCCTGTTTGACCTCTCCCTTGCTCTGATAAGCAATCCCCAAATTCATGAGCGTGGCATAGTCCTCCGGAATAATCTCCAACGCTTTCTGGTGCGCTGCAATCGCTTGATTGAAGTCGCCGCGCTCGCCCGCCATGACGCCCAAATAATCCATCGCAATCGCCCAACGCCGGCGCAGCGCATTTTCGGAAGCGCCCGCGGTTTGCAATTTCTCAATCAAGAAAGCGCGCACGTTGCGATCGTTCCCGGCGCCCGCGTGCAAAGCTGTGAGCGCCAACGCCCGCACTTCCAAATCGCTGCTCTCTGCCAAAAGTTTGAGTCGCACGAGAGCCTCCGCATCCAATCCTTCCATGTCTTGCCGCAAATAATCCTTCATAAATTGGCTAAGCCCAGCAACCTGCGCCATGGGATGCGACGGCGACGCATTCAACAAAAGTGCCGCCGCGGTCTTGAAGTCGCTGACACTTTGTGCCGCCATAAAATTCGCCACCTGCACATGATGCGGCTTAAGCTCGCCATACCATCTCTCAACTTGCGCCTGCAATTCTTCCACTGGCCGTTCGCGATGACACTTGCTGCAAGCATTCTCGATTCCCAACTGCGCGTCGAATGCCGGCCGTGGAATTGGAATACTGTGATCGGAACGCGCGAATTTCAAGCGTGTGCCGAGCAATTGGTGTTGCAAGTACGGCATGTGACACGCGACGCACGAATTCCCCGGCGGGCCGGCACGATGATGCGCATGCGCCTCGGCATTTTTCACTTTGCTCGCATGGCAGCCCGTGCACTGCGCATTGTCGAATCTTCCCGGCAGTGCGTTGCCAAACACGTCACGATAATTTTGCGAATGCGGATCGTGACAATCCACGCACGTCATGGAACCCTCGAGATAGCATGCACTATAGAGATGATTCTCTTGATAAGCAAAATGGCGCACGCGCCCATCAGGCAAATACGGCGCACTACCCAAGATCGGAAACTTCACGGCATAGTGTTCGGCAAAACTCTTCCCCGGCAGATATCCGCTTTGCATGGCGTCTTTCGTCGCGTGACATTGAAAGCAAACTTCCAAAGACTGCTCTTTGGATAACGTGGAAAGCGGCGCCATGCCAATGTCCGCGAGTTGCGCCGCATTTTCGCTTTGCATCAACTCAATATGCCGGCGGCCCGGGCCGTGACAGGATTCGCAATTAATCCGCAGTGTTTGATAGCGCGTTATGAATCGCCGCGCCGGCATGTCGTATTGCACGAGAATTTGGCTGCCGTGGCAATTTTGGCAATTCGAATGTTGCGGCTCCGCGCCGAGAATGCGATGCGGCGGCCAATTGGCGAGATCGTCGAGCGAAATGTCGCGGCGCACCGGCGCCCAATCGTTGCGCGCACGCAATTGCACGAACCACGTGTTTTCCGCGCGAATAAAATCGAAAGGCAAAAACTTCAGCGTGCCATCCGGATACTTCGCGAAGAAGCTTTGCGTACCGCCGCCAATCATATGGCCGCCGCCGATGATGGCCGCGACTTTTATTTCTTGCTCGGGCTGCCCGTTTGGTTTAATGATAAAAACATATTCGCCGTTATGGTTGCGCGTAGGCACGACAACGGCGTCTTTGAAGTGCAGCGGCACGCCGTTGAATTTCGCAATGACTTTCGCTTGCCCCGGCTCACCACCAGCGTTGCCATGCGTGGACTTTTTCCATACTTCATACTGTTCAGCATGGCAAGGCTCGCAAGCCTCCGCGCCGGCGAAATCAGTGAAGGCAATCTTGCTTTCGGATAATTGGGTTTGCGCCGCCGGTAGCCGCGGCAATATCGCATTGTCCTCGGCTGTTCCACGTACACCATTCCATCCAAGCTGCCGCCGGCCGAATAGAAGCGCCACTGCCATCACTAGCGCCGCAGCGATTATCGCCAGCACGACGCGGCGCTTCCGTTGGCTCGCGGAATTTAATGATGCATCTTCTTTGGACGACGCCGGCTTTGCT
>JABWAN010001023.1 GCA_013361015.1 Candidatus Zhuqueibacterota bacterium
GGGGACGCAGGCTTTTGCTTTTTGAAGCCTGCGCAGCGCTGTAAGTCTGCGCGGTGGACTAGCCACCTCGGTAAACAAGCGAAGATGGCTCTCAAGAACGAGCAGCGACAAACCCAAAGAAGAAAACGCCGCGCCGTGTTGCCTCGCAAGCCGGGCGGCTGCCACACGGAACTGAGGCAATACCCGGCCTCCTTCAGAAAAAGTATTTTTCATTTTCGACCAACGCGTCTATACAAATCTGTTAAATGTCTGAGTGTCATTCTTCACGCTTCATCAAACAGGAGATGTACATGAAAAGATTTGCAAAGATTTTCGGTGTCGTGGTGCTGGTGTTGGTTGTACTGCTCGGCGTAGGGCTGGTATATTTCCTTTCTGCCTTTCCCAAGGTTGGGCCCGCGACGAACATGCGTGTCGCCGCCACGCCCGAGTTGGTCGCGCGAGGCAAGTATTTGGCGAATCACGTCAATGTGTGCATCGATTGCCATTCTACGCGGGATTTTAATTATTACTCCGGCCCCATTGTTCCCGGCACAGAGGGGCAGGGCGGAGCAGAGTTTATCGAAGCGATTGGCACGTTGCGCGCTCCAAATATCACGCCCTCGGCGCTTGGAAATTGGACGGACGGAGAGATTGCGCGAGCCATCACTTCCGGCGTGAATAAAGACGGCGAGGCGTTGTTCCCGATGATGCCATATCCGATATACAATCAGCTCGCGCAAGAGGATCTCGAGGCGCTGGTTGCATATTTGCGCACTTTGCGGCCGATTGAAAACGAAGTGCCGCGCTCGCAGGTCAACTTTCCTTTGAATCTGATCATGCGCACGATTCCACAACCTTATAATCCGCAACCGCGGCCTTCGACTTCCGATACCATTGCATACGGCAAGTATTTGAGCATAGTGTCAGGCTGCAATTTTTGCCATACGAAAACCGATGACCGCGGCCAGCCACTTCCGGGGATGGATTTCGCCGGCGGAATGGAGTTTAAAGATCCGAAACTTGGCACGATGCGCACGGCCAACATCACACCGGAAGTAGACACCGGCATTGGGGCATGGGATAGAGCTTACTTCATTGGACGTTTCAAAGAATATGCAGATTCAACCAGTAGCCGTATTCGCGTTGAGAAAGGTGAAGCCAATACGCTTATGCCGTGGACGATGTATTCCGGTATGACCGAAGAGGATTTGAGCGCAATCTACAGCTATCTGCGTACGGTCAAGCCGGTGCGGAATGAAGTGGAGAGATTTTCGCAGCCCTAGCGCGAGCAATGAAGATTTCGTTCATGCTATTCCGCGAGATTTTTCGGAAGGAAGACTTGCAACGGTTATGTGCAGTGATTGATTGTAGATTCGAACCTAGGACGAGAAGACTTTCTCGCTGCACTCTAAACGGTCTTCAAAGAACTACAGAACCAGTGGCAGCGCGCGCAGCCATGCGCGCAAACCCATTGCGCAAAATTTTCCTGTTTTCTTTTTGGTTTTGGCTTTATCTTTATGTGTCGTGACCATGCTGCTTTTGGTTGAGCTTCCGATTCACTAGTGCCTATGCAAGATGAGCATGCCAACTTTGTCCCAAACTGAAGAAATGCACGCGCTGCTCTCCGCGACCGTTGAATTGTGTGAAGATGCCGTTTTTCTTACCACGCTGGAGGGCATCGTCCTGAGTTGGAACGCGGGCGCGGAGGAAATCTTTGGCTACAAGGCCGAAGAAATTATCGGCAAATCCGTTTCTCTTCTTGTTCCACGCGATCAGGTCAAAACGTTTCGGCACTTTCAGGACAGATTGCAGCGCGGCGAGCGAGTCTCAAACTATGAAGCGACCCGCATCAAAAAAGACGGCCGGCGCATTCAGGTGGCGTTTCATCTTTTTCCCCTCAAAAACGCCGAAGACAGAATCGTCGGCGTTGCTTCCATTCTGCGCGATATTACCGCACACAAACGTTCGGATGACGCACAGCGTGAGAACGAAGCGCGCATTCGTGGCATTCTTGAGACCGCCGTTGACGGCATCATCACGATATATGAAAATGGCATTGTCGAGTCGTTCAATCCCGCGGCCGCCCGCATCTTTGGCTATACTGCAGAAGAAGTGATTGGCAAGAGCGTCAATATACTCATGCCATCGCCCTACCAGGAGCAACACGATTCCTATATTTCGAATTATCTCGCGACCGGGGCCAAAAAGATTATTGGCATAGGGCGTGAAGTTTCCGGGCGCCGCAAAGATGGCAGTGTTTTTCCCGTGCACCTTTCTGTTAGCGAAGTACATATCGGCACGCGCCGCTTGTTTACCGGGATTGTTCGCGATCTCACCGAGCAGAAACGGTTGGAGCGCCAGGTGTTGCACGGCGAGCGCCTCGCCACGATCGGCAAAATGGCGGCGAAAGTGGCGCACGAAATTCGCAGCCCGCTTTCTTCCATTAGTTTGAACGCCGAGCTTCTCGGCGATGAATTAGACAG
>JABWAN010000043.1 GCA_013361015.1 Candidatus Zhuqueibacterota bacterium
TGTTTGTGCAATGGTTCACGAACGAAGTGCGCGCGCGGCACGGTCGCATCAAAGCCCTGCTCACGGATACGCAAGCCGTTCCCGCGCCCGGCACGATCCAACAATTGCAGACCGAATTGAACAACCTGCGCGCCGAGGCGCATGGGATCATCGCGCTGAATGCCTACAACCAACTCGCCAATCTCAATTGTCTTTCGCAAGCGTTGAGCGGATTCAATCACGCATTGTTGCAGCGCAAGCAAACGCTGCAACTTGATATTGCCGACCCGCTGGCGTTTCCAGAGTATGCCGACTTTACCAATGAAGTAAGGTGTAATGTTTTGCACGCTCGTCGGCTTGCGCCGCAGCCCGAGGATGATTTCAATCCGATCCGAGTCGGCGCATTGAATCTCATCGCACTGCGTTTGGTCGATACCTTTGGGCAAGTGCGAAATCTGCAATGGGAGCGCGCACTTGCCGCGGAAACTTTGCACCCGCGTGGCGCCGGTTTTCCCCTTGCATTACCGCCGCGTTTGGTGCAGCCCGCGCGTTTGAACCTGCGCTGGCTCTCCGCGGATTTTGCCGAAGTGGAAATGAACGCGCATCCGGCTTCCAATCCGATCTGCGGTTGGCTCCTGCCCAATAATCTCGACAACAGCGTGATGGTGTATGATCAAAACGGCACAGCGCTCGGCGCGCTCACGGTGGATCCCGACCAACCTTGGCAACCGGCGCCCGGCCAATCGCAGCGCAGCTTCATTGCAGACGTAAAAAATCCGCACTTGCAAAAAATGCTGCGTGAGATTATTGCACGACAGCGCCAAAGCCTCGCGCGAAAACAATCGCCCACGTACTTGGAAAATTTTCTTTCGGCGTTGGATAGCGCGCTGGAGAATATCGCGCCGGAAAATTTTGCGCAGCATCAAGCGCAAGCGCTGCTCATGGGACGGCCGATCGCATTGGTGCGCGTTGCGTTGCGTTGGGAACTGCAAGGTTTGCCGGCCAATCATCAAGGCTGGACCGCGTTTCATCAAGACCTGCGGCGCTTCAAGCGCGAAACCCGCGCATTCGAGAAGGTGAAGTTGCCGCTTCGTCTTGGCGAATTTCGACAACTCAACGATGGTCTCGTGGGCTATTGGATTGAAGCCGAGGCCAATGCTGCGGCAACGATTCTACCGACCAATGAACGCGCGGAGAAAACGCTCGGCGCGGAACTTGATTCCGTCATAACAGAGATCGAAGCCATTTTGCAGCATGCGAATAAAGGCCGATTGCAACGTGAAAGCTTTTTGCAAGCTGCGGCGCCGTTGGCCGCGCGAAGCAAAGTGCGCGCGGAAAATATCTGGCATCGTTTGCAAACCTGCGGCTGGATCGAAAGCGACGAAGCTTATCGCTATAATCGCTTTTTTGCGCCGCAAGCCGGCGGCAATGTGGAGGACGCGGGGAGCAATGGCGATCATATTCTCACGCATGAGTTAAATGAAAAGGACGCGCGCGGCGGCTTCAATCTCGAACTCACGCTGGAAGACGCGCCGCTCACCCTCAGCCTCTTGCTCGATCCGCGCGGCAGCTTGCACGCGACTTCCGGCATGCTGCCCACCAAAGTCATTCACCTTCCGCCGGATCAGTTCCGCGAAGCCATGCAAAATCTCGAAATCAGTTTTTTCACCGCGCCGATTCTGAGCGACCGCGAGCAAGTCAATATCTCATTGCCGGAGGAGCCGGGATATGTTTGGTCTTGGTTAGAATGGGACGATGAGGGCTGGCGTGAGGTGAGCACTGCTGGGCGCATCAGTCGCCGAGATTTTCTGCAAACTCTGCTCGCGGCCACACCCAATGCGCGCAGCACGCGTGTTGATATTTGGCAGAGCTTGCTCGACAGCGGCTGGATCAAGCTCGAAGCAGAAAGCGAGTATGCGACCGTTGTGCCGAAAGATCAACGCACCAAACCCGCTTTGGACGCTGCGCTCGCGGACTTAACACCCGTTATCGAAGCGCTCTTGGCGCGAACGCAACTCGGGCATTTCAACACGCAAGCGACTTTCTCCGGCGAACAAGAGCTGCGTGAAGGCTGGTTAAAATTGAAAAAAGCGCCGGCCTCTCATTGAACGCGGCTTTGAGTTGCCGAACTTGATCGTCAAAACGCATCAGAGCTTTCCCATATCTCAAGCCGCGTTTGAACACGAATCAAAAACCATTCACGTTGATTAGCGGTTGCAGGGCAGCCGGATTGGATCGCAGATTTCAACGAGCAGAAATTAAACGAACCTTATGAGACCATGAACCTCGACACCATTCAACTCACATTCGCCTTGCCTGAAGTGAATCAAATTTTGGAAGCGCTCGGGCAAATGCCTTATAGTCAAGTCTATCAATTGATCGGCAAAATCCAGCAACAGGCGCAATCTCAACTTCAGCCCGTGCCAATTAACGATCCGCAAGCGCACGCTTCGCGCAACGACCATCCCAGAGAAGGAAACTGACATGAGCACATTGACCAAAAACTTGCTTCTCGATTTGCGCATGGATCGGATCACCGACGGAAAAATTTTAGACGCTTCGCCGAATCAACGCCACGCGCAAGTGGTGGGCAAGCCCACGCTGGTGTATGACAATCGCGCCGGCAATTGCCTGCGCTTCGGCGGCAAGGGCGACTACTTGCAAATTCCGGGATTGAACGCCGCGATTGATTATAGCGCCGGTTTTGCAGTGACGGCATTGGTGCGTTACGAGCGCTTTGGCAGTTGGGCGCGCATCGTTGATTTCGGTTGCGGGGCTCCGGATCACAATATTGTGCTCACCACGACGAATCTGAACAACGGTGATCTCGTCTTGCAAATTTTTCCGAATAAAGACTGGAGCGGTTTTCAACAGGCTGGTTTCAGCGGCGCGATGCAAGCTCAGCAATGGTTTCACCTCGCCGCGACGATTGCGCCCGACGGCAAGATGCAGCTTTATAAAAACGGCGCCGCTCTTTTGACCGCACCGCAAGCCGGAACGCTGCCGCCCATGTTTGATCGCAACTCTTGTTTCATCGGCCACAGCAACTGGAGTGCGAACGAAGATTTTCAGGGCGAGATGGCTTTCGTGCAAGTGCATAATCGCAATCTGTCGCCGGAAGAAATTTGGCAGAGTTATGCGGCGAGCCTGCTCACGCCCGGCCGCACGCCGCGGCCGCTGGCGTATGAATTACACGATGACAACCAAGACGCCGTGATCTACATTGAAGACCATCCGCAAGGGCCGGGGCAACGCTTGCACCTCACGCTCACGAACACCTCAAGCGTGCCGCTCTTCTTCAATCCCGCGGCTGAGTATCATTTGCGCTTGCGTTTTCGCAAAGGCGTATTGTCGGCCGCGCCGGTGCTGACGCAGAGCGATGGCTGGCAAATGGCGAAAGCGGCCGAGCCGCAAAATTTTTACGACACGTATAACCTGAAATACAGCGGGAGTCCGAGCCTCGCTGCGGGCGCTAAACTTAAGTTGGTATTCACCAATTTAAAAGCGAGTGGTCAAGGCGGCGCAAGAGGAACGTGCGTCGCGCTCGTGGCGCAAGGCCTTTACTCCACGGCGGAATTTGTGCCCGACACCGAAGTGCGCGACGTGCAAGAGCATCATTTGAATCTCGTGAATCATCGCGGCAAAAAACATATTCCGCTGCACGTGGGTTTTGTCGGCTCCAACACGATTTTAAACGACGGGCAAGCGCACGAGGGCAACAAGTTGAAGCTGCGTTTCACCAATACTTCGACCAAGCGCGACATGGCGCTCAAGCCCGCAGACGGCGATGCTACGAATAGGCCGAAGATTGTGCTGTGGTTTGACGTAAGCGACAACACTGCGGAAGAATGGGCGCTGGCAACGGTCACACAAGCTAGCAACACCCGCTTTAAAATGACCACGGGCGCGGAACTCAAAGATGCAAGCGGCGGACAAAGCGCACCGTATTGGCGCATCGAACAAGACAATCTTCCCACCAGTCTCGACCCGCAAAAATTCTTTGACGTTGAAATCTCCAATTTCGTCACCGGCCATCCCACCGGTGTTGCCAATCTTTATGTCCGCTATGAAAATATTCCCGGCTATTGGGATGGGCAGTTTGTTTGTCAAATTGAAAAGTCGCCATTGCTCTATCGTAATCAATCCGTGGGCCTCGGCATCAGTGCGCCGCAAGCGAAACTGCACATACACACGCCCGGATTCACAGCAGAGCAAGTCGGTTTTCGTATGAGCAGCGAAGGGCAATTCGTGGTGGATGCGCCGAACGTGATTGGTGGACGTTTGGCGATTTTAGCCAATGGTAACGTGGGCCTCGGCACCAACGCGCCGAAAAACAAATTGACCGTGTCGGGCAACGCCGCGATTGGTTATGCCACGGACACGGCTCCGACCGAGGGCTTGATCGTCAAAGGGCAAGCGGGGATTGGAACGTCTTCTCCTTTGGACCCACTTCATGTGAAAGGCGCGCTGCGCGCGGAGGGCGAGCAGGGTTCGTTTCGCGTGCATCCGCATTTCGATCCATTCAACGGCACCGTGCTGTTGGGAACTTTTGACGGCAAAAACAATGGGCCGCACCTCAGATTTCAAAACACGGGCAAGGGTTTCGTTGATATCGGTCAAAATCAAACCGGTGATTTCGTGGTGGAGACTTCTTCGGACGCGCTGCGTTTAATCGTGAAGCAAGACGGCAAAGTTGGTATTGGCACGGCCACGCCGCAAGCGCAGTTGCACGTGAATGGCGAGGTGAAGGCAACCGGCAATGTTTATGGTGCCGCTCTCGTCTTCACCGATTCCGGCGGCAATCAGTATCCCGACAATTGGATCGGCATGGCGAGTAATTTCGATAGTTTTAAATGGCTGCACATTGGCGGCATCACGGACGGCGCGGGCAATGATAGATTGCGGCGCATTGCGCTGTTTTCGGATGTCACGCTTTTGGGTGGGTTAAAGATTACTCGAATTATCGCTGGACGCGTGGACAAAAATGGGAACAAGCTCGCCGGCACCGGATTCACGTCCTCTCGAATCGGCACGGGCAGCTACGTCATCAATTTCGACGCGAGCTTTCGCGGCACGCCGATTTGCGTTGCCACGGTTGATACCGCTCAAGCCGGCGATGGCAAAGATAATCATTGCAGCGTGGAATGCGGCAGCAGTCAATTTAAAGTATTCACCTGGACCAATCAGAGCGCCGAAGATGCGCCGTTTTATTTTATCGCGCTCGGGATTCTGTAATTCGCGCTGCATGTGAGAACATTGAACACGGAGTTTATCGTCAATGAATCTGCCTTCTCTCATCTTCGCCGAGGCCGCGGTCAAATCCAGCCGCGCGGGTTACGTTTCGATCTTCGATTCCAACGCGAAGATTACTGCGAAAAACTTGAAAGATTTCTACGCGGACCCCGACAAGATGATTCAGGCCGTCGCGGCGTTTAAGGCCGCAGGGTTTTCCGTTTTGGGCGTCGATAGAGTTTCCGTCAGCATCGCCGGTTCTCCCGACGTTTTCAAATCCGCTTTCAAGGCAACGATCATTGCCGTTGATAATGGAACCAGGAGCGCCGGGGAGCCAAGATTCGCATTGACCAGTGAGGAAAGCCAACGCTTTGGGATCATTGAAGTCAATGGGAGCGAATTCGAAAAGCTCGTCGCCGGAATTGCCCTGGAACAACCTGCGCAATCTAATTGCGGTGATGAGCCTCCGCCGCCGCCTAAAGAGAATTGGAGCTTAACCCCTAAGCAAATCCCTTCGAAGCTGCGCAGCGATAGTTTGAAAGACGACTTCAAAGGCTGGCTCCCCTTCAGCCCGAAGCGAGAACAAGGCGAGAATATTAAGGTTGCCATCGTTGACACCGGGCGCTTCAATCATCCATATTTTAAGAAGGAATTCTTTGATCGAGGTTCCTTAAATATCGAACCTATAATTCCGTCAGCGTTAGCGGCAGCGCTATTTAATGACCTTGATTCGACGAGTAAGCAATTAGATGAATTAGAAAAGCAATTAAAGAGCGCGGACTTACCCAAGGAAGAACAGGAGAAATTGTCCGAACAGCAACGAGACGAATTGTCCGGAGAATTGGATTCCTTACGAGATCGGATCGCTCATGCAAAGAAAGGAATCGCTGGCCAAAAAAGCTGGCTGGCGCCGGACGCCGATGACAGCGGCCACGGAACAGCGATGTTCGCGAATGTTTTGCCTGTCGCTCCAAAGGCCGCGATTACCATGATCAAGGCGGATATAACCAATGTCAATCGCGTTGGGCCCAAGCAGCATGCCATCAGCGAAGCACTTGAGATGAAGCCGCATGTTATCTCGTGCAGTTGGGGAACGCCGATAGGGAAATTATCACCAGGTCCTATTCTAAATAAATACTTGTTCTCGTTCCTCATCGCAATAATCAAATACAAGGCAATCATCTTATTCGCAGCCGGCAACAAAAATGATAAGGATCCTGAGGGCAAGGATACCGAAACGCAATGGCCGGAGGTTATTTCTGTCGGCGGCGCATACTGGGACTTTGATCTTGAATTAAGCGCATCATCCGTCGGACATGGATATAAATCCAAATCGGGCCGAGTTGTGCCTGATGTTTGCGGACTATGCGGACCTTCGGCAGCACCATACCTTATCCTTCCAACTCAGCCGGGTTCCGAAGCAGACAAAAACGTGGCACAAAAGCCGGGGGATTGGAGTACCAAATGGCCTGGCTGGATTGCTTCATCAGGCGGCACTTCCTCCGCGACGGCCCAGGTTGCGGGCGTATGCGCTCTCATCAAGCAGGCTTATCCGTCGGCCAATACTGAAACGGTCAGGACCATCTTGAAGAAAACTGCAACTGCTGTGACCAAAGGCAAGACCGCACAAGGAAATTCGTTGAGCGATTTGGGTGCCGGTCTGGTGCATCTCGAAAAGGCTTTGGATCTTGCTAGGAACATGCAAATAGCACTTATAAAGAATGCGGAGAAGGACAACAAGTTTAAAAAATGAAAATGAGTGCTTCATGATACCCTCGAGTCGAACAGGAGATGATCGGTGAACTCAAACAGTTTGTGGAAAATAGAAAACGGTAAATTGACAATTGGAAAGAACGAGGAACGATTCAAAGCACTCGAGTTCTTGTTTGAGATCGTTCTCGACTCCGGGCAGAATGAAATCCAAATCACGGACGCGAGCGAGCAATTGGATAAAGAGAATACGCTTATCACGGGAAGTTCTGCCACCTGGGGAGCGGCTGACGCGCGTATCAAGCTTACCTATGACACGGCCACCGGCAAGCTCACACGAATCGAACTGACAAAGAATACGCAAGGATTTGGATGGATAGAATTGCCGGGTGCACCGCTTAGCCAACTCACTTTTGGACTGATTGCAACCGTACCCAACAACGGCGAATCAGAGATCTGTACACTGGCGCACTACGTGAGCGGTCACGTGCGACTCAAGAGTTTTGACCTTCCCTTTCGAATCGACAATCCTGCTCCTGGTCAAAGTTATTTTTTTGATCTCGCATTGGAAAAAGCGGAAAACAAGCCAGGCTTAAACGATTTCGCCGCGTTCATCAGTCCCAGCGACACACCCCGCAACGATCTCAAAACGTTGCCGCAAGAACTTTTTAGCAAAACCGAAAGCAGCATCGAACTCGGCGGGCTGCGCATGCGCATTGATCCGAACGGCGACACCAAACTTGTTTCCATCGCCGTGTCTCTCAATTTTCTCAAAGAGGTCATGTGGACCGTCGTGCCGGACTTGCTCGCCGTGGGCGGATTGTGGGTCGAGCTTGAGGTCGATTATCCGCTCGAACCGGCGTATCGCTTTCCGATGTTCAAAGTCGGCGGCCTCGTGCAGATCGGTGATCCCACCACCAATGACGGGCGCGTGGCGCTCACCGCGCGCTGGCCGGATTTGGCGATTCATGGTGAATTGGAGCAGGGAAGCAGCATCAAGCTCGGTCAAATCCTTCAGCACTTCGGTTTGGTGCCTAAGGGCATGCGCGACATGGCGATTGACCGGCTCTGGTTTCTGGCTGAGCCAACGACCGATCCGAAAACATTCGCGTTCTACATTGATATCAAGGAGGTTTGGCAAGTAGAGTTGCCGGGCAAACAACCGCTTGCGCTCACGGACTTATCGCTTAATCTGAATTACACCGGCGCAGCGCAAAGCGGCGCGCCGAGCCGCTTGAGCAGCAGATTCGAGGGCAAACTCAACATTGCTGGAATCGATCTCGACCTCCTCGCTGATTACGACACCCACGCGGGCTGGCAATTTCAAGGCAACGCTGCAGCGGAGAATCCGATTCCAATTGGCACGCTTATCGACGAGCTCAAAGCCAAGTTCAATGCGGACGGTACTCTGCCCGCGCCACTTGCGGGGTTGATGCTCATGAATCTACAAGTTGCTTTCAATACGTTGAGCAAGGATTTCTTCTTTGGCGGCGAAATGGATTTCCCGCTGGAACGCGACAACAACGGCAAGCCCAAGTTGGACGGCAAGAAGTTGGCGCTCCTAACCAGCATTGCGCTGCAGAGCCGCAATGGCTTTTATCAAAAACAGGTCAGCGGCAAGCTTGAGCTTGGCGCATTGGAGTTTGACGTGATCTTCGATCAAACTCCGACAGCCTCGCGCTTTCTCGCGGCCTATCAAGATCGCAGCGGCAGCGCCAACAATATCGGCGATCTAATCAAAGCCGTGAGCTCGGAGCAAAGTGTGATCGCGCTCGCGCAGCCTTTGCAAATCGAATTAAAAGACGCGCTGTTTATCTATGACAGCAGCGGCCCTAGTTCGCGTTTTCTCTTTTGTCTGGATATCGGCGGCGGCATTGATCTTTCCGGCCTGCCTTTGGTGGGCAAGCTTTTTTCTTCCAGCCAAAACTTGGGCTTGAGTTTTCAACCGCTCTTTGCCAATCAAGCTTTCACGCTCGAGGAATTGCGCGGCCTGCAAACGTTGGTACCGACCGGCGGCGCAACTTTGCCCGACAAGGCGATTACCGCAGGGATGGGGCTTGCAATCACACTGTGCTTGGGCGACTCCGCTATAGCACTCGCATTGCCAATTCAGTTGGACCAAACCACGAGCACCACGCAAATCGTCGCGAACACCAACGGCCAAATGAGCGCGCCCGTCACGCCCGGCGCCTCCGTTGCCAACGACGGCGTCACGTGGTTGGATTTGCAAAAATCATTTGGTCCGGTGCAGTTTCAACGCCTCGGCGTGCAATTGCAAAACGACACGCTCGCGTTCCTGCTCGATGCGAGTTTGAGCGCAGGAGGTTTGACGCTCACGCTCGATGGTCTCGGCGTGAGTGTCGCGCTCAAAGACCTCGCCGTTAAAAACTTCAAGCCCGCGTTTTCTCTGCGCGGTTTGGGATTGGATTATAGCAACAGCGCGGTCGAGATCGGCGGCAGTTTTCTGCGCATGCAATATCAAGATGAGCACGGCCAGCCGTGCGAAGAGTACGATGGGATGGCCATCATTCGCGCCGAGTCATTTACGCTCTCTGCCATCGGCTCTTATGCGAACAACGGACAGCCTTCGCTCTTTGTTTATGCCGTGTTGGATTATCCGCTGGGCGGGCCCGCGTTTTTCTTTGTGACCGGATTGGCCGCGGGCTTTGGCTACAATCGCTTTTTAAAAATGCCGACCATTGACCAGGTCGCGCAGTTTCCGTTGATTACGCAAGTGACCGGCAACAACGCGCCCTTGCCGAACGACGCACAAGGCCGCAGAGCGCGCTTGCAACAAGAGCTTGCGGGCTTGCACGAGTGGTTGCCGCCCAAGCAAGACAAACATTTTTTAGCGGTGGGCATTCGCTTCACTTCTTTTGAGCTGGTCGATTCTTTTGTCTTATTAGATGCAAGTTTTGGAGATCGTTTTGAGATCGATGTGCTTGGATTTTCCACGCTCATTGCGCCGACGCCCGAGAAAGCCGTGAGCAGCATGCAACCCGTCACACCGTTGGCCGAAGTGCAGATGGCGCTCAAAGCTAGTTTCATTCCCGAGGAAGGCTTTCTCGGCGTGCAGGCGCAATTGACGAGTAATTCATACGTGCTTTCCCGCGCTTGTCATCTCGCCGGCGGCTTCGCATTCTTCGCATGGTATTCCGGTGTGCATAGCGGCGATTTCGTTTTGAGTTTGGGCGGCTATCATCCCAAGTTCGTCGTGCCCGCGCATTATCCGCTCGTGCCGCGTCTCGGTTTTAATTGGCAAGTCAGCGATAAACTCTTTCTCAAAGGCGACGCGTATTTTGCGCTAACGGCGCATGCGTTCATGGCCGGCGGCCATTTGCAGGCCGTGTGGCAAAGCGGCCATATCAAAGCGTGGTTCATGGCCGGCGCGGATTTCCTCATTTCATGGAAGCCCTATTTCTACGACGCCGAGATTTATGTTGATATGGGCGCCGCGATTTTGTTGGGTTCATTGCATATCACCATCGACGTGGGCGCGGATTTACATCTGTGGGGCCCGGACTTTTCGGGCAAAGCGAAAATACATCTGCATATTGTTTCGTTCACGGTTTCTTTCGGCAAAGCCGCGCCCAAGCCCAAGCCGATTTCGTGGGCGACGTTTAGCGAATCGTTTCTGCCGGCTCAAGCTGCTGCTGGCAAAGCCGCTCACGTTTGTGGTGTTGCAATCGCCGCAGGTTTGCTCCGCACGATAAAGACCGAGAACGGCGACGAGCGTTGGATCGTTCATCCGCAAAAGTTGCGCTTGATCACCAATTCGCTCATTCCCGCGACGCGCGCGAAGATTGCCGGCGACACCACTTTTGATGATCGTGACTATGTCGTGACGGTTTCAAGTTTTGGCGTCGGCCCCATGGCGCTCAAGGCAAGTGACTTGGCGAATGCGTGCCATTCGATCACTGTTCAACGTGAAGGCTCGCCAGCCAACGATGATTTCGCTTATCAACCGGTGCTCAAGAAAATACCGGCCGCGCTCTGGGGCGAGACGTTGCAACCCAATCTCAACGGCGGCAAGTTCATCGACAATGCTCTATCCGGTTTTGAATTGACGCCGGCCAAACCGCCCTTAGCCGCGGCAACGCATGCGATTGCTCGCAACAAGCTGCAATATGACACGACGCCGGTGGAGAGCGCATTTTATTTTGAATCAGCCGCGCGCTTCACGGTGGCGCAAGGCAACGGCAAATCGTTAATTGATCAAACTATTCTTGCGCAGCAAACTTGCTCAACACGCGACAGCATACTCGCGGCATTGGGCTTCAACACCAGCGAAGCACTCGTGCAGGTGGGGCCGAATCTCGGAGACAGTTTCATCAAAGCGCCGCAGGTGGGAGATTGGGTCGCGGTGTAAACGAATGAGAGCGCCAAACGTTGACGAAAATTTGAGCCTCATCGGATTGCTCAATTCTACTTCGGCACATTCGAATCTCTACCCATGAAACACACTAAAAACGCGAAAAAACTTTTCGTGTGATTAGCGTATTCCGTGGGCAAAGAATGGAATCTGCCGAAGTTGAGTTAATGCCGTCAGAAAAACGCTTCTGCTTTTCATTAACCACAACAAATTTTCTTATGCCCGACGATAGCACTTCCGCGAACACGGCTCTCGCGAACACTCCAACGCAGATCGAGTTCCTCGCGAATCAAATACCGGCGCTGACCAGCGGCGATTATACCATCACGCTACGACAAGAACTTCGCACCGACGCGAGCATTACAGGCGACGCAAGCATCGCGCTTGACGACAGTCTCACGCGCAAATTTTCGGTATACGGCGATCGCTTTACCCTCAATCCACAAGACGTTCATGCCGTGTTTCCTCCCGCGGGCAGTTTGGGCGAGCATTCCAACGTGCTGCCACATATCATTTTCAACAGCAGCACTTTGCCGTGGGAGCGCGGCGCGATTCCAATATTGAGCACGGATAAGCCAGAAGCTCGGGATCAAAAACGCAAATCCCCTTGGCTTGCGCTGCTGCTGTTCGAAGCCGAGGAGCTGCAAGACCTCATCTCGCAAAGTGAGTTTGAACAAGCGCTGCGCGATTTGAGCGGCGACGCGAAAGGCGTATGGGCGGAACTGGTGCGGCAAAACTGGCTCGACACAACCGGCCAACCTGAGGCGATTGCCAAAATTCAAACGCAAGGATTGCGACAAGAACTTAAACTTTCTGCGCCGCTCGTGGCGCAGATTCAAACCGTGCTCAATGGCGGGCTTGCGCCAAAGAGTGTGCGTGCCGGAAGCCTCGTTGGCGATCATGCGCAGTTACAAAGCATCAATTGGCCCAAGCTCACTTTAGAGTCGGCTCAACACCTCGATGATTTGGTGCGTGTGATCGATGTGCCCAAGGCAACGCTCCGTCAGATTTTGCCCACGGCTGACGAGTTGCGCTATCTTTCGCACGTGCGCCAAAACAAGAACGGCGAGGAGGTGATTGGTTCCGCGCAAGCCGTCATCATTTGCAATCGCTTACCTAAAGCGGGCGCCACGAGCGTCGTTCATCTCGTTTCGGTTGAAAACTGTTATACGGAGAAGGATGGTTTCGCAATTCCTACCGGCATGAAGGATAACGAACTCGTCCGTTTGGTGAGTCTCTATAGTTGGCGTTTTGTTTGTTTGGATGAGAAGCAAAATTTTTCAGGAGTGCTCGCACAATTGAATCATCCGCTGCTGGCCACGATTCCGACAACCAAATCAAGCTGCGACGCGTTGAGCAACGGACGGATCCCGGCTGAGGTGCAAGCCGCATTGCTGCACAGCGATCCGGCTCTAAAAACTTCGAGTGCAACGGACAGCAGCAAGTGGCGCGTAGTCGATCATGCAGTCGCGCGCGTGGTTGCGCGTGGCCGCTCTTTTCTAATTGGCGCGCAGGGACAAATTTACAATCAAGCCGGCGCGCCCGTTACGAAAATTACTGTCAGCCAAAGCAACCGCGAAACAGACATGCGGCATTGGTGGCTCGTGCATGAAGATGAAGTGGGGCAGAGCCATCGCTATTTTCTCGCCGTGCAAGGCCAGCTCGAAGCGCCCGCGGCCCATCCGCCGCGACTTGCCCTCTATCGCCAAGATCTGGAAGCGTCACATGCGCTGCGCTTGCCAGCGGTGACGGACCAAATCGCGGAAAAATTTCTGCAGCTCGGGTTTGTGCCCGTACGTCATCGTTTGCGGGCACGGGGTAAAACGATCTCGTGGTATCGCGGGCCGCTCATGCCATTTACGCCGGAGCCGTTCGACACCACGGCCCTGTTCAAAGTTACGAACGCGGATGAATTGTTGCGTTATCATCACAGCAATGGCATGTTCGAGGTTTCATATGCCGCAGCATGGGAGCTGGGCCGGCTGCTCGCGTTGCGCAGTAAAAAAATTTCTACGGCGCTTTTCAATTGGAAGCGTAATCACAGGCAGCAGATCAAACAAGCAGAGCAACTAGAACTTCATCCCCACTTGCCTTTCGGCCTCGGCCAAAAGCTTCCTGATCTGCCGGTCGAGATCGAAAGCTGGCTCACCAATCTTAGTTTGTTGCGCGGCGTACCCTTCAAC
>JABWAN010000044.1 GCA_013361015.1 Candidatus Zhuqueibacterota bacterium
CACGAGTTGGCGCAAACGCACAGCGTTCCGCTCGTGCCCATGGTGCAGGCCTTCGAGAGCGAGTCGCCGCACGGCCTGATCGGCCACGATTTAATGCTCGAGCATTTGCATCCGAATCTGCGCGGATATTTCATTATGGGCCGCGCGTTCGCCGAAGCCATGCAGCAACACGGCTTTGTTTCTGATAAATGGTTTCCCGAGCGCGCACGACCGGATTCGGTTTATTGGCAAGAGCGCGGCGTGACGCCGCTTGATGAAGAGGTCGCGCGCATTCGTATTGCGGTGCTCAAAGACAGTTGGCCCTTCGTTCCGAAAAACAAACCGCGCGCCTTCGTTTATGCCCCGCGCAATGAATTCGAGAAACTTGCCTCTGCCACGTGGCAACGCGAGCTTACTTGGGAAGAAGCGCACGTGAAAATCGCGGAGCAGTATAGCAATGCGCGCCAATTCGCGGAAGCGGCCCGCGAATACGAAGCATTGATTCTAGAAACGCCCTATAATGTCTCGCCCTATGTGCGTGCGGGCCTGTTGTATTTGGCAATGGATGATTCTCAGCGCGCGTTCAAACGTTTGTGGCAGTCACTGCAAATCGAGCCGACGGCCGAAGCGAACAAGTACGTGGGTTCAATTTTGGTGGATCGCAAAGATGCACAGCACGGCGTGCCATATTTGGAAAAGGCCGTGGCTATGAATCCCTACGACACACAAACGCTGTACAATTTGACCGGCGCATATTTGATGCTGGGCAAGGCCGACAAAGCTGCCGTTGCCTTGGCAAGCTTGGAAAAACTCTCGCGCAGCGGCAAAGAACTCGAAGAATTGAAACAGTTGCTGGCAAACGTGCAAGCGGCGCAGAGCCATAAAACCAAGTTGACGGAAAACTAAAATGCTTTTCAACGGAGAGCGCAAAGCTTCATGAAGTTTTCTTTTTACTCTTTGCTCCTCGCCTTATGCTTGCTCCTGGCTTGCGGGCAAGAGCAGGAAGGTAATAAGCCGCTCGCGCAAGTGGGCGACAAGCAAGTGACAGCCGCCAATTTCTCGCGCCGGTTTCGGCATTTTCTTATGCTCACACCCATCGACGAGCCGCACGTGCGTGCAGCATTGCTGCAAAACATGGTCGATGAAAAAGTGCTCGTGCTGGAAGCGGAGCGCCGCGGCCTGGCGGAGCGACCGGATTACGCGGATTATGTTCAACGCGTGCAAACCGACGCAGTTCTGGACGCCTATAAAGACGTGATCGCAGATACGCAGGGCGTGGTCAACGAAGCGGATCTGCTCACGGAATTCGCGTTGGAGAATGAAAAGGTGCACGCACGCCATCTCTTCGCAGAAACGCGGGAGCAAGCGGAGGCGCTTCATGCACGCTTGCAGGCCGGCGCCTCTTTCGAAGCGTTGGCCGCGGAGTCGTTCCAAGACCGGCAACTCGCGGCGAGCGGCGGCGACTTGGGTTATTTTGCGCTTGATGAAGTCGATCAAGCCATCAAAAAGGTTGCGGCGACGCTCAAGGTTGGCGAAGTATCAGCGCCCTTCAAATCATTCTATGGCTACAGCATCATCAAGCTGGAAGACCGTTTTCGCAATCCGTTTTTGCTCGAAACGGAGTTTGCGAAAAACAAAAAGCGGCTGCACTGGGAAGTGCGCCATCAAAAACGCGCGGAGATATTGCGCGCGCATGGCCGCAAAATTTTGGCGGATTTGAATATCGCCTATCACCCCGCCACGCTCGATCTGTTGTGGAAGGAATTGCAGGCGACCCGCAACGATTCTTCCGAGCATCTCGAGCCGGAACAGCCGGTGTTCTCTACGCTTCCTCCTGAGTTGCCGGTGGCGGAGGTTGGCGGAAAAACTTGGACCGTTAAAGCCATGCAAGCGCAAGCACGTTGGACTTCGAGCCGGCAGCGTCGCGCGTTGCGCACGAAAGAAGCGCTGCAGGAATTTCTAAACGGGTTGGTGCTGCGCGAAGAGTTGCTGCGCGAGGCCAAAGGCCGCGGCTTGGAGCGCGACGCGAAGGTCCAAGCCGTGGTCGCGGAGCGTGCGGAACAGTTTCTCATCAACAAAATACGCGCGCAGGTTACGGATACGGTGCGTGTGCCGGAAGATTCGTTGCGCGAGGCCTATGCCCGCAATCCCCAACAATACGTGCATCCCCGGCAAGTGAATGTGCGCGAGATAACCGTGGCCACGCGCGCAGAGGCAGAACGGCTGCTCGCACAAATTCGCGGTGGCGCCGACTTCGCGGAGCTTGCGCAACGGCACTCTTTGCGCGCATGGACGCGCGAGCGCGGCGGGGAAGTGGGATTCGCGGCACAGGGAGAGTTCGGGCCGTTGGGGCAGGCAATTTTCGCGCTGCCGAAGCATGGTTTCGGCGGGCCGTATCAAGTGGGCGAACATTTCATGATCGTGCAAGTGCTCGACGTTCGCGCCGAACGCCAAAAGAGTCTCGCCGAAGCGAAAGCAGAAATTACGGAAAGTTTTATTGACTACATGAAGCGCGCTGCGCTGAAAAAGCAAACACAAGCTTGGCGCGAAGATTATAAGATTGAAGTCGACATGAATGGCTTAAGCCGGATTCGTTCACCGCTGCAAAAATCGTAAGCGGGCGCGGCTTGTTGTTGAAAGAACTTCAACGAGTATAAAAAAACACAGCAATTCGGTTAACGTTTCAACTTGGCCCAAACCTCAAGGAGGGTGCAATGACCAAAGTGTTGCTGAAGCGTTGTCTCACGTTTGTGCTTCTGTTCGGGCCTGCGAGCTTTGCAGTAGCAGGCACGACCGGCAAAATTAGCGGCCGGGTGCTCGATAAGAAAACGAACGAAGGCTTGCCCGGGGCGAACGTGATCGTGGCTGCTGCGATACGCGACGGACAGGAAGTGCCGACGAGCGGCTCGCTTGGCGCGGCTACGGACTTGAATGGCAATTATGTCATTCTCAACATTCCGCCCGGGATTTACAAAGTGCGCGTGGCATTTATAGGCTACAATGTGTTGGTGCAAAGCAATGTCACTGTTTCCATCGATCTCACGACGAAACTCGACTTCGCCTTGGAGGAAGAGGCGATTCAAGGCGAAGAAGTTGTGGTGGTGGCGGAGCGGCCGCTCGTGCAGAAAGATTTGACTTCCGCGCAAGCGAGCGTGGCGACGGAGACCATTCAAAAATTGCCGGTGCAGAATTTGAGCGATGTGGTGCGCCTGCAAGCCGGCGTGTCGGTCGACAACGGCGGCGGCATTCATATTCGCGGCGGCCGCACGACGGAAGTGGCATATTTCGTCGACGGCGTTTCCGTGACCGATGCGTACAATGGCGCCTCTTCTGTGCGCGTGGAAAATGAATCCGTGCAAGAACTGCAAGTCATCAGCGGCACGTTCAACGCGGAATATGGCAACGCCATGTCGGGCATCATCAATATTGTCACCAAAGACGGCAGCGAACAATTTCACGGCAACGTAACGCTGTATGGCGGCGATCACGTGACCAGCCGCGACGATCTCTTTCTCGGCATCGAAAAGATCGATCCGCTTTCGGAAAACAACGCGCAAGTCAGCTTAAGCGGCCCGATACCGGGCCTTGGCAATCGCCTCACCTTTTTTGTCACTGGACGGCGTTTTGAATCCGATGGCTGGCTGAATGGCCGGCGCATGTTCAACCTCAATGGCGACACGCTCGGCACTTTCGAAGGCAAGGAAGCGGTAGCCGGCGAGATCGTGCCGATGAACACGCAAAAGCTCAACTCCGCGCAATTGAAGCTCACCTATCGCTTCAGCCCGAAGATCAATCTCAGCGCGAGTCTGTTGGGCAATGATGAAGAGAGCCAAGGCTACGACGGCTTCTTCCGCTGGAACCCCGATGCGCGCGAGACCAGTTATGATCGCGGCTACAATGCCAATTTGAAATGGACGCACACGTTGGGCGCGCGCGCCTTTTATACTTTCAACGTCTCCAACTTCTACAAAGAATTTCGCAACTATCTCTTCGAAGATCCGGCGGACACGCGTTTTCTCCATCCCGATTCGTTGCTGGAAGGCAATTACAATTTAAATAATTCGGGCACGGCCAACGGCAATTATCAGCGCAACACCGTGACCAATCTGGCGAAGTTCGATCTCACCTGGCAAGCCAATCTGGTGCATCAGCTTAAGTTCGGCTTTGAGGGCAAACGCCATCGTCTTTTTGAAGAAAGCATCAATCCGGTCGCTGCGCGCGATGCTTCCGGCGCGGAGATTGTGCCGTACCGGCCCGAGATTTTGCCCGACACGACGCAGAGCCACAATCGCTACAGCTTCAACCCCATTGAGTTTTCGGCCTACTTGCAGGACAAGATCGAGTTTGAGAACGTGATCATCAATGCCGGCTTGCGTTTTGACTTTTTCAACTCACGCGGCTTGGTGTTGAGCGACCCGACCGATCCAAACGTGTACGATCCGCTGAATGACAAGTATCAAGCAATGAGCCTGCCCGAACGCCTCGCGATTTGGTACAAAGACCCTTCGGACAAATATCAAGTCAGCCCGCGCTTCGGCATTTCCTATCCAATCACGGACAAGGGCATCATTCACTTTTCGTATGGCCATTTCTTGCAGATTCCCAACTTCGATTATCTTTTCCAAAACCCCGGCTTCAAAGTGCCGCGTTCGACCGGCCGCTATGGCATCTATGGCAACGCGGATTTGGATCCTCAAAAGACCGTGATGTATGAGTTGGGCCTGCAGCAGCAAATCAGCGATATCATGTCTCTGCACGTAACCGGCTTCTATCGCGACATTCGCGATTGGGTCGGCACCGGTCCGGAGATTGTCACCGTGGGCACGGGCGGCCAAGAGATTAGTGCGCGCACATATTTCACCTACGTGAATCTCGATTACGCCAACGTGCGCGGCCTCACGCTCTCCCTCAGCCAAGCGCGCGCCGCCATGGTGAATTATTCCTTCGATTACACTTTCCAAGTCGCGGAAGGTAGCAACTCCGATCCCGGTGAAGAATTCGGCTCCCGGCAAGCCGGGCGCGAGCCGACGCAGTTCATCGTGCCGCTTAATTGGGATCAACGCCATTTGTTCAACGGCACGATCTCCTTCAACAAAAATAATTGGTCCGGCAGTTTGATTTGCAATTATCATTCGGGCCAGCCGTACACGCCGACGCCGGTGGTGGCCACGCGCGTGGGCCAAAACACAAATCTCAACTTCAGCCGCAACAGCCGCGTGCGTCCCTATTATCTCAACTTCGATTTGCGGCTCTCCAAAACCTTCCGCCTGGCGGGTTGGGATTACGGCTTGAGCTTGAACGTGTACAATTTGTTCGATCGCTTGAATGAAGAGGATGTTTATACCGATAGCGGCCGCGCGACGATTTCCTCAGAATTCCGGACCGTCCGCAATGCGACCATCACCAACAACACGGCGGACGAATACCTGCGCCAGCCGAACCGTTTCTCCGCGCCGCGCGAAGTGCAGCTCGGATTGAAAGTGAGTTTCTAGCTTGTTCCCCCCTTGAGGGGCCAGGGGGGGTGTCGCTTAAATCGTCGCGGCATTGTGAATGAAAGCAAAGTGCAAAGAATGGACGTGTGAAATGAATTTGAATAGTGTTGTTGCCCTAAAGAACACCCCCTTACCCCCCCTCAAGGGGGGAATAACGAGGAGAACTCTCCGCATGAGATACCTTAAGCTACTCGGCCTGCTCGGCGCGTTGTTTTTGTTTGTACCCTCGGCAAATTTTGCCCAGAACAACGGCCCGCACGTGCCTTCCAAAGAACGCGTGAAGTTTGAAGAGATTCGCCAGACCGACATCGACGCGAATTTGGTGCGAACTTCGGTGTTCAACTACGGCCTCACCGGCCGCCTCACTGCCAATCCCCAACAGATTCCGTGGGAATGGCCAAAGAATTCCAGACAGCGTTATTTGGCCGCGGCCGTGGTTTCTTACGGCGCGGAAGTATTGCAAAACGGCCAGCCCTTGCGTTTGTTCATGCCCGCGCTCGCGCGCAGCGACCCGGCCGACGGCAGCAAGGATTGGGAATTGATGCCCGTGTCCGGCTATTTGAATACCGCGCTGGGCGCGCAAGCGCAAATCGCCAATCGTTTGAATCCGAACTCCTGGCCTGCGATTTGGCCGGATAAGCTGGAAGATCAAAACGATCCCGGTTGGCCCGGCAGCTTTAGCGCGTTGTTCGGAAAAAATGCGTTCAACGCGGATCAAGAGTTGGTTTACAAACTCGGCGATGACAAATACGATCGCTTTGATTACATGCCGGATGCGACCGATCCCACGCGCCGCGGCCTCGGCATGCTCACCGAAACGCGCGTGCTGCAATGGAGCCAGGTGCTCATTCAAGACGTGGTCTTCATTCTGCATTTTTTCCACAATGACGGCTCGTTCGATTTGCGCCGCACCGGCGTGAATATCGCGCTGTTCGATCTCGTCGGCGGCGACGGCGACAGCAGTGACGACATTGCGTTCTACGATCTCGTCAATGACGTTGCTTGGTCCACCGATGGCGACGGCGTTGGCAATCCTGATTTTGGCGACAGTCCGGTCGGCGTGGTTGCGACTTCATATTTGGAAACGCCCGGCAACGCCGTCGATAATATCGACAATGATAATGACGGCGAAGACTTAAGCCCGGTGGTAGAAGAAAGCTAGCTCCTTGGGGAACTGGCAAACAACGGCATTGACGACAACGGCAACGGTTTGATCGATGAGAATAAAACGCACATTCCGTTCGTCACCCCCGCCGGCAGCAACCCCGGCAACGCGATTCACGACGGCATCGACAACGATAACGACGGAGAAATCGGCAGCCCGCAGGTAAACTCGAGCATGTTTGTAGGCGAAATTGCCAATAACGGCAAGGATGACAACGGCAATGGCTTGCGCGACGAAGGCCCGGAGGATCTGAATAAATTTTACGCCGACGGCATCGACAACGACGGCAACGGCTTAATCGATGAAGGCATCGATGAAATGATCGACGAAAGCCGCGAAGACGGCATTGATAATGACGGTGATTGGAACATTACGATCGACGACGTCGGTCTCGATGGCCAGCCCGGCACCGGCGATTTTGGCGAGAACGACGGCAAGCCCACCTCCGGAGCGGGCACGAACTTGCCGGGCGAACCGAACATCGACAAGACCGACGTTTCGGAATCCGATCAAATCGGACTTACCAATGTGCAGTATCAATCTTCCGGCGATTTGAATCGGAACTACGGCAACGACAATGCGTTCTTCAACAACTACCTCACCCCCGGCGAATTTTATGACGGCAGCGCGCAGAGCGGCGATTTCAATTTGTTCGTCGGCTCCGGGCTTTTCCCCATGAAAGCCGGTAGCATCGAGCGCATTTCCATGGCCGTGTGCTTGGGTCAAGACACGACCGATGCGTTGTTGAACCGCGATCAATCCCAAGTTACCTACGACACCGATTATCAATTCGCTTCCGCGCCCTTCCCGCCAGTGCTCACGGCCGTACCGGGCGACGGGAAAGTTACGTTGTATTGGGATAATTCTGCCGAGCTATCATTCGATCGTTTTCTTTCACGTTTGCTCAGCAAGCCGGATAATCCCTATCTAGGCTATAGCGCCTATGACTTCGAAGGCTATCGCATCTATCGCGCAACCGACGCAGCCCTGCTCGATCCGTTCGTGGTGACGGATGCCAACGGCACGTTGACGCTGCGCAAACCGACCATCCAATTCGATCTTGTGGATGAATTCAAGGGCTTGCACCCGGTGGATGTGAATGGCACGCACTTCAATTTGGGCAACAACACGGGTATCACGCATACCTGGGTGGATAATAACGTAGTCAATGGCCAACGCTATTTTTATGTGATCACCGCCTATGACTACGGTTTGGTCGATCGCGTGGAAGTGAATAAGGGCATCTTCCCCTCCGAGAGCCCCTTCACGCTTTCAGTAGATGAGGTTGGCGATTTCATCATCGGCCAAAACGTTGCGGTTGTCACGCCGAACGGCCCGGCCGCGGGCTATCAAGGTCCGGAATTGAAGAACGGCATCGAGCACATTAAAGGCAGCTCGTTCTCCACCGTCAGTTTTAATTTGGTGGATCGTAAGGTGATTGCGGATAATCAGCGTTATCTCGTCACGTTCGAAGACACCACGAAAGTAACGCCGGGCCGTGAAGACACGGTGCGCACCAAGAACTACAGCTTGTTCCGCGTGCCCTCGGCGCAATACCCGGCGTTGGATCGCCTGCGCGGCATCGCGCCGGACGCGCCCAATTTTGTGAGCTTTGTGGAAGACACAATTTTGAGTGAAAGCGATACGCTGGTGTTCCGCGGCGATTTCAGCACCACCAGCGCGCTGAAGCAGGTTGTGGACGGCTTCTATCTCTCGTTCGTGAACGTGCCGCAAGTGGCGCCGGATTATGCCCGCTTGAAATGGACGCAAAATGACGAGCAGATTCATAAAGGTGACATGTACATCTTCCGCTCCGGCTTTTCACAGGGCACGAAGGTGCCGTTCGATTACCGCATCATCGTGGGCGAGCCGGGCAGAGATACTTCCGCAGCCGTGACTTTGGCGGGAACGCCACTGCCCGCGCGGCCCGTGAATTTCTCCGTTTATAATCTCACCAAGAAAAGCTTCATTGATTTTGCCTTTTTGGATTTTGACGCGACCGGCACGACTGCGGCCTCGGCGCTGTTCTCGCGGGTGCGCCAAAACCGTGACCGCGTCATCTTGCTCGAAAACATTAAAGGCAGGCAGGTGCCCACGTGGGAAATTTCTTTTGCGCCCACGTTTGACCAGCAGCGGCGCAATCCGCAGGCCGGCGACACACTCGCGCTCTTTACCGAGAAACCGTTCCTGGGCTATAAGAGCGGCTTGGGCGATATTTACGAATTCACCACGATCGCCGAGCGCACGGACGATGCCCTTGCCAAGACTGAGTTGAACAGAATTCGTGTCGTGCCCAATCCCTATGTCGTGGCCGCGGCGTGGGAACCGCGCAATCCCTTCTCTTCCGGAAGAGGGCCGCGCGAGATTCATTTCAATCATTTGCCGGCGAAATGCACGATTCGCATTTTGAATGTTGCCGGCGAGTTGGTGCGTAAACTCGAAGTGGACAACCCGGTCGGCGACGGCACCGCAAAATGGGACTTGCTCACGAAAGACAATCTCACGGCCTCTTACGGCGTGTATATCTTTCACGTCGAAGCGCCGGGTGTCGGCGAGTATGTCGGGAAGTTTGCCATTATCAAATAATGCTTCCTTCCTCCGAGCCCGTTTTTCACCGCAAAGGCCGCAAAGTTGACGCAAAGAGCGCCAAGAGTTTTCGAGGTGAGCGTTGCGAATTATTTGGCGCGCCTTGGAGTTTAAAAATCTTTGAGGATTACATGAAGGATTACTCGGAAAATGAGTTGTCGAAAATTCTCATCGATTGTGCGATGAAAGTACACCGCGCGCTCGGACCGGGGCTGCTGGAATCAGCCCATGAAGCATGTCTTGTTTATGAACTCAAAAAGTACACGGAGCTTCTCGTAGAGCAGCAAAAGCCGTTGCCGCTAATCTATGAAGAAGTGAATCTCGATGTTGGCTACCGTGTCGATATCCTCGTCAATCGCACGCTGATCGTGGAAATCAAGAGCGCCGATGCGCTTAACGACGTCCATTTAGCGCAGCTCCTAACCTATTTGCGTTTGGCGAATTGCCGATTGGGCCTGCTGATTAATTTCAACGTCCAACTATTAAAGCACGGCATCAAACGAGTCGCCAACAATCTCTGAGTGCGGTTTCGGACTTTTAAGCACGCCAAGTGTTTGCTTTGCGACCTTTGCGAATTCTTGGCGTACTTTGCGGTTCATTCTTTTCGTTGAGCAAAAGTGCTCGTAATCGTTCCTCTCAAAAGTTCTCGGAGCCAACCATGCAAAGAAAAGTTGCTCTCTTAAAGGCCATGACCGTGCTTGTGCTCATATGCGCGAGTTTCGCCATGGCGCAAAACACCGTCAACAAAACCGGCACGACCGCGGCGAAGTTTCTTTCCATTCCCGTGGGCGCGCGCGCGATGGCCATGGGCGGCGCGTTCGTGGCGAATGCCGACGACGCGACCGCGGCCTATTGGAATCCCGGCTTGCTCAATCACCTCGAAAAGACCGAGTTGTATCTCATGCACTCGGAATATCTCGCGGACATCAAGCTGGAGTACGTGAGCTTCGCATTTCCGCTCGCGGACCTCGGCACGGTCGCGCTCAGCGTGACCGCGATGAACATGGGCGAAATGTTGATCACCACGGTTGATGATCCTGAAGGTTTGGATACCGGCACGTTCGACGCGGGCAGCTTCGCGGTGGGCGTGAGCTACAGCCGGCGCTTGACCGACGCCTTCTCCATCGGCGGCACGTTCAAATACGTTTCGGAAAATATTTGGAACTCACGCGCCACCGGCATTGCGCTGGACGCGGGCACGATTTTTCGCACGCCGTTCAAAGGCATTCGCTTGGGCGTGAGCATTGCAAACTTCGGTACGAAAATGCAAATCTCCGGCGACGATCTACTCGTGCAACAAGACATCGACCCGACCATCGAAGGCAACAACACCAGCGTGAACGCGCGGCTCGCCACCGATCGTTTCGATTTGCCGCTGAACTTGCGCATCGGCGCGGCTTATGATGCGATGCAGACGGACCACAGCCGCCTCACATTGGAAGTCGACGGTCTGCATCCGAACGACAATTCCGAAAGTGTGAGCGGGGGCGCGGAGTTGGCCTTGTTGAAAGAGCGCTTCTTCCTGCGCGGCGGTTATCGCAATCTCTTTCAAGAAGACAGCGAAAACTCTTACACCGCGGGCTTCGGCCTGCGCTATGCGAGCGAGTCCATTACGTTCCGCATTGACTACGCGTATGCCGATCAACAGCATTTGCAGGGAATTCATCAAATCGGATTCGCGCTAGCGTTTTGATAAAAGCCGGAACGCCGATTCGGAGGAAGAAACCTGGATGCAAGCGGATTAAAGGCAAAGCGAAAGCTCTCCGACGTTATCACGGTTTTTTCTGCGGCGTCTGCGTTCAAAAGCTTTTTTAATCAGCATTTTTTAATCCACTTTTAATTCATTAACTCCTTAAGGAGGCGTCACATGATTTCCAACGCGAAGAGGGTAGGATTCGGGATCATGGCGTTGCTGCTCATAAGCTCAATGGCTTACGCCGGCAACGTCACATTCCGATGCAACATGGCTGTCCATGTCGCGCTCGGCAATTTCACGCCGGCCTCGCAAGGCCTCAGCGCCGTGGGTTCATTCAACGGCTGGGGCGGCGCGGATTTGAATGCCTATGCTTTAACCGACGGCGACGGCGACGGCATTTACGAGGGCACATTCAGCATTGCCGACGGCAGCTACAATTACAAGTTCGTGGTCACCGAAGGCACGCCCAAAGCGATCAAAGCTTGGGAAGACGGCATCGGCGATCGCGCGCTCACGGTTGCCGGCGATGCAACCTTGGACGTGTCCGAGTGGAATCAAGGCGTGAAGTTCGTCGTGGATATGACGCCGCCGCTTGCGGGCGGAGCCACGTTCGATCCCAACACCCAATACGTTGCGGCAGTGGGCAACTTCAACAACTGGGGTAGCGCCACAAAAGACGATTCGGAATTGAACGATGATAATGCCGACAACATCTACGAAGGCCGGCATGCGGTTGCAGCAGGCTTGCCGAACGTGATGTACAAATTCACCATTCGCAACAAGTCCGACAATGCCGTGGCCACGTGGGAGAGTCATCCGGACCGTCCGCTTGCGGTTACACTCAATCCTTCCGAAACGGTATTGGTGAAGTGGGACAAAGATCCAGGCGCCAGCGCACCCGGGAACATCACCTTCCGTTGTAACATGGCAGTGCAGATTGCATTAGGCAATTTCGCCCCGGCCACGGAGGGCATCAGCGCGGTCGGTTCGTTCAACGGTTGGCAGAACGCGGATTTGAGCGCTTATGCTTTGAACGACGGCGATGGCGACGGCATATACGAAGGCACGTTCAACATTGACGGCGGCAGCTATGCGTACAAATTCGTGGTGACGACAGGCTCTCCTAAAACGCTGAAGACTTGGGAAGCCAGCGCGGATCGTCCTTTGAACGTGAACGGCGACGCTACGCTGGACGTGGGCGAGTGGAGTCAAGGCGTGAGGTTTCGCGTGGACATGACGCCGCCGCTCGCTGGTGGCGCGACGTTCGATCCCAACACGCAATATGTTGCGGTCGTGGGCAATTTCAATGGCTGGGGCGGCGCTACGCGTGAATCTTCCGAGTTGACCGACGCGAATGGCGACAACATTTACGAAGGCCGGCACTTAGTCGCCGGAGGCTTGCCCAGTGTGATGTACAAATTCACCATACGCAACCAGTCCGACAACGCAGTAGCGACTTGGGAATCCCATCCCGACCGGCCGCTCAAAGCAAACATTGACCCTGCTGAAACGGAGCTTGTGAAGTGGGATAGCGACCCCGGCACGCCGGTGGCTGCAACCGTGCTCTTCCAAGTGAACGTGAAGCCGTTGCGCGATCTCGGCATCTTTGATGAGACCGACGGTGATAGCTTGGTATGTTACGGCGGTTTCAACGGTTGGAACGGCGCGGCCATCGATCAATCCTTGATGCGGCAATCCTTGCTCGATCCCGCCATTTTTGAAATCACCTTGCCGATTACGCGCGTGCCCGGCGTGAAGCTGGAGTACAAATATTTTATTCGCTTCAACCGCAACAGCGCGCGTTTTGCGAATAGTCGTCCGCCTTCAGGCTGGGAAGAACCCGGCACCACCGGCGGCGGCAATCGCTCGTATGAATTTACCGATCAAACACAGCAAACGGTCGGCGTACAAACCTTTCAAGACATCATCACCGTGTTGCCGAAAGACAGCACCTACAACGTGACGTTCCAAGCCGACATGCGTTGCGCGCTGCGCACGCCCGGTTTTGGCAACGCCGCAACGGATACGTTGTTCCTCGATGTATTCGACTCCTTCTGGCATTTCTTCCGCGGCACGCTGGACCAAGCTGACGGCGAAAGCGGCCCATTGATTCCGTTCAGCGATGCGGACGGCGACAGTATCTACAACCTCACGTTGAATTTCAAAGGCCCAGTCCACAACTGGGTGCAGTACAAATTGAATTGGAATAATGTGCAGGAGGCGAATCCTGGCATCGCTTTGGGCCGCAACCGCGTACGCTATGCGCGCGCAACGGGCACCGACACGCTCTTGACCGGCGAGATCATTCCGGTGTTTGCGAAGAATTATACCTTCGGCCGTGACGTGTGGAATTTCGACTCGGCCAAACAATTGACGGTTGAATCCGAATCCGGCGCGCCGATCGACGATCCGATTCCGTGCGTGGTAACCGCGGTCGAAGTCACGGATTCCGAAATCCCCGACGCTTATGGCTTGAGCCAAAACTACCCGAACCCGTTCAACCCGAGCACGACGATCGAGTATCGTTTGGCCAAACCCGGCCACGTCAAGCTC
>JABWAN010000045.1 GCA_013361015.1 Candidatus Zhuqueibacterota bacterium
AGAGTTTGGATAAATCCAGGGTATCCACGGTGCCGTCGCGATGTCGGACCTCGACGTGTTGTTCATCGGCCCATTCCGTCCAGCCCGCAGCCTCACTAATGTAGTGTGCAATGCGATCTATCGCCGTTGCAGTATAAAAACCAGGGTTCTTCACTTCGCCATAAATGTGAGCGCGCACCAAACGTAATTGCGTCAAATGCGTCGTGATTTTGACCTTGTGAGGATCGTATTTGGCTCCACAAGCTTGAACCACTTCTTCCTGAACCCGTTGCAAGGTCTTATTGTTGACATCCAGTACGCCTACACTTGGAATAAGCATCTTGCCTTCGGGTGTGACTTTAATGGAAAGCCCAGGTGCTTCCTCCGCGGAAAGACCCCAGAAATTGATTTTTAAAACATCGCCGGGCCCAACGAGATAAGTGGCAGGATCGATCGAACCTTCAATCGCTTGCGGCGGAAGCGACTGTTCACTTTCTTTCTGCAGATATTTGGCGAGCTCTTTTTCATCGACAGCGGTGGAAGGGGCCTGCTGATGAGTCTGTCCATACACCGTGGCGATTGGCAAAACGTAGGGAAACACTAGAACAATAACGACTGCGCAATAATGACGCAAAGATTTCCTCCACTCGAAGACCTTTCATGCTATGATATGCTCCTGCCATTTTTTTCCTTTCCAAATAAGAGGCAACAATCCACGGCGTGAAAATATAAGTCGCGATTGCCAAGGAAGTCAATACAATTCTTGGCGCAAAAGATAGATTCGGGTCTAGTCCCTATTTCACCAACCCCACCGCGCTCGCGGCAATCAGCAGCGTGGCGAATTGCGCGGCGATGCCGACGTATTGCGAGAGTTTGTTGCGGCCCGAGGTGGGCACGAGAATCGTGTCGCCGCGCTGCACTTCGCGCGTGGCGCCTTTTTCGGTTTTGCCGGTTTCGTGGTGAAGAATCTTGACGTCGTTCAAGCTTGCCATTTCAGAGGTTCCCCCTGCGAGGCCGACATAATCCGCGGCTTTATATCCCACCACGAATGGAAAGTTGCCGGGACTTTTCACTGCGCCGTGAACGTATACGTATTCTTTTGTGTGCGTGATCAGAATGCGGTCGCCGTCTTGCAAGCTCTGGCTCTGGGCCGCGACATACGCAAGCCCATTCGTGCTTTGCATGTGCTCCGCATGGCCGTTACTCGCTTGCGCATTGGCAGACTTGTCCGGATTGAGAAAACTCAAATGCACCGGCGCTTGTTCTTTGCGAACCAGATAAATTGCGTTCAAATCTGCGGTGCGGTCCAAAGCTTTAATACGATGCAGGAATTCTGCGGTGGTCTCGTTTTGCGCAAATTGGTGCGGCCCGGGCAGATCAACCTCTCCCTCCACAAAAACCGTTTTGCCATTCAATTCGATGCGCGGCACATAGATGACATCCCCGCCTTGCACATAAGGATTTTGTGCAAGCTCACCTTTCTGATAGACGCGGGTCAAATTCAAAGTGTCCACCTGGCCATGGGCGTGACGCAGTTCGACCTGGTTCTCGTTGGCCCATTGCGTGCCGCCGCCGGCTTGCTCAATGAAATGCGAAACACGATCCACCGCGGTGCCGATGAACGAACCTGGCGATTTCACCTCGCCGTAAACATGCACACGCACTTGCCGCACCTGCGTTAAATGGGCCGTCGCGGAAATTCTTTGCGCGTTGTACTTCTCAGCGCAAGCGCGACGCACAGCCTCTTGCACTTGCAGCAAAGTAAGATTGTCCACGTCCAATGCGCCAACGGTGGGAAGCAGCAGCTTGCCTTCGGGCGTGATCGGCGTCTGCAACGCGGGCTGATCGTCAAGCAAACCCCACAGGTTGATGGCCAGAACATCGCCGGGTCCGACGCAATAGGCGGCAGGGTCAATCGCGGTTTCTACTGCAGCAAGCACAGCAGCTTGCGGTATTTCGCGCTGGGCGGTTTCGCTTTTATCTTTTTCTTCGCGTTGTTCGAGCTGAAAGAAGCTGGGCTTGGGTTCGCGCGAGGACGCCTGTCCATATGCGATGGTGGCGGCGATTAACGAAGCGAGGAACGCATTTGAAAGAAAACGAAGATGCACCGAAGTCCTCCGGTCTTAAACTGTTCGTCCTGAATGCTGCGGAAGACGCAGAGTTGCTTTTCAAGAGAATGATTATATACCGGCAGGCAGCGCGACTGCGGAGAGTGGGAGAAAATTTTGATTGCAGAGCAAGCCCCCAATCGCAAAAATCAAACTCCAAAATGAAAAGGGCCGAGGGGCACGTATTCGGCCTGTTGAAATGCTCAGTGCAAGCTTGATCAACAATTTTTCAGTGAAGCCCCGGCCAGCTTGCGAGTGGGTCCGTCGAACGGACGATGTGCATGCCGGCTTCAGCAAATTTTCGGAAAGCCGCGTCAGCTTGTTCGGTATAATCTATGACACCGGGCACAACCACGGGCGAAGTGCAGTCTTCCAATAAAAAAACTTTCCGGGCCAGGCTTTGGTTCGACGCTTTCAGGTCTTGCAAGAGATCATCAATCGTCCAAGCCACGCAATGGCTCTTGGCTTGCCCCGCGATGATGACGGCGTCAAACGTCATGAGCTTCTGCACCAAACGTATATTGCTTTCCGCAATCATTTTGTTTTCCACCATGCCGACGATCTCTGAACGCAACACCGAATAGTCTTCCGTGAGGGGATTGTCGCCTTTCACGTGAAAATCCGGCTGACTGAATCGCGCGAGGCTATGAAAAAAGATCGCTTCCTCAATGGCTGGAACCAGCGCGTGTCCGACTCCCCCCAACATGGCGTGATAAGGCCATATGGTGAGCTCATATTTGCCGCCTTCTTTCAATTTCCGTACGTAGTGCAGCAAATAACGCTGGCCGAAGGCGGCATCGATCTCCAAACTGGCGGCGATGGCGGGATTGAAACGCCACACGCCTCTTTCAACGTCATCCACCGAAACGAGCGAAAACGGCTCGGGGTGCTCGCCTTTTTCATTTACCAAAAACACGGCGTGAAAGATCTGGATGGTTTGATGCGTATCCAGCGTGGGACAAATTTGTGTGATCGCGTGGAGATTGCGATAAATGAACTCGCACAAGCGGCGATTGTCATCCACCGCGCCGGTTCCCGAACGGCCGCCAACATACAACTCGAAATTTGGAATACAAAACGTATTCTGCACGTCCACCAGCAACAGACATATTTTGACTTCATCTTGCGCAGACGGTCGAATGTCATGTCGTTCCGCCCATGCTTTTGCTTCTCGCGCGCGGGCTTCATAGGAGACCCGCCAGATTTCACCGACGCGATTGGGATTAAAATGTGAAGGAATGGGAAGAGTCTTATCTGGCATTGCGACCACCGTGTTTTGAGCAATCTTCACACAAAAAAGCCACTCGGACAGTAGAGTGGCGGTTTCGAATGATTTCTTTTCACTGTCACCTTGCGTGCGGTATCTCCCGACCCTAATTCTGCGGCCGGTGCATAGCAAGATGCCAAGCGGTTTGGGCGTTTATTCTTTCATCCCAAAAAATTTTCTTATGACATAACCCGCAATTTGCGGATTCTCCTGCAAACGGCGCACGGAATAAGCATACCAGTGTTTGCCAAAGGGCACGTAGATGCGCAGGCGATGCCCGGCATTTACGATCACGTCGCGCAGTTCTTCGTCCACGCCGAGCAGCATTTGGAATTCGTACTTGTCTTTTGGCAATTTGAGTTGGTCGACCAGCCGCATGCCGTCCCACACCAAACGCTCGTCGTGCGTGGCGATGCCGACGTAGGCGCCTCCGCGCAATAGTTCATCGAGCAAAAAGGTGAAATTTTTGTTGATAAGCTCGCGGTTCTTGTAGGCAATGCTGCGCGGCTCGACATAGATGCCTTTGCACAATCTGACGTTGGTCGGCGTGCCATTCGCCATGAGGCTGCGAATGTCTGCGAGCGCGCGGCGCATATAGGATTGAATCACGACGCCGACGTTGTCGAAGTCTTTGCGCAGTGTTTGATAGATGCGAATCGTGTCGGAGGTGCAGGAGGAGTCTTCCATGTCCAAACGCACAAAGTTGCCGAGATTGCGCGCATGCTGCACGACCTTGCCGACGTTTTCTAAACAAAAATCATAGTTCAATTTTAAGCCAAAAGCAGTAAGCTTAATGGAGATATTGCTGTTCAATTTTTCTTTGGCAATAACGTCCAGCGCTTGCATATATGCCGTTGCGGTCGCCGTGGCTTCTTCGCGTTTCGAAATGAACTCTCCCAAAATGTCGAGCGTAGCCATCATGCCGCGTTGATTCAAATCGCGCACAACGCGTACGGCGTCGGCCAGCGCGGCGCCCGCGATGTAGCGCTGCGAGGCGCGGCGCACCACGGGTTTCGGCACGATCGGCATGGTTTTTACGACCAGCCGGTTGAACCAGTCCAATTTTTCCTCTCTCCTTTCAGACTGTATCAACCTCGGTTGCGCCGAGGTTTTTATAAACTCGCGAATCGCCGAGCGATAAGAGCTTTTTATGCAGAAGTCAAAGCCTTGCGCCGCAGAGTAAAGTCGCGCCGGCAATTCAGGCGCTCATCTGCGATGCTTACCCCAGACCTCGGTATTCACCAAATTCTCCGGACGCTCTCCTCGCAATCCCGCCAGCAGATTATTCGCCGCCATCGTTGCCATGTTCGAGCGCGTCGCAATCGTAGCACTGGCGGTGTGCGGCGTGAGCACAATGTTATCAAGTTCCAATAAGCCGGGATAAACGGCCGGCTCGTTTTCAAAAACATCCAACGCCGCACCGGCAATGATACCGGCGCGTAGCGCTTCCGCCAACGCGGCCTCATCAATCACCGGACCGCGGCTGGTGTTGATCAAATACGCCGTCGGCTTCATTTTGCGCAGGGAAGTCGCGTTAATCAAATGTCGAGTGGACGGCAGCAACGGTACGTGCAACGAGACAAAATCCGCTTCGCGCAGCAGTTCATCAAGCCCAACCTTGCGTGCGCCAACTTCCTGTTCCAGCGTTGTGTTCACGAATTCGTCGGTGTAGAGCACGCGCATGTTGAAACCGCGCGAACGCAAGGCCATGTGATGTCCGATGCGACCTGCGCCGACCACGCCCAACGTGCGCCCGGTCACATCTCCGCCCAAAAACATGAGCGGGCCCCAGCCTTTGAACTTGCCGGCGCGCAGAAAGTTTTCCGATTCCGGAATGCGGCGCGCGACGGCAAACAACAATGCCCACGCGTGATCCGCGGTGGCGTCGGTCAAAACTCCAGGGGTGTTCGTGATGAGAACGCCGCGCTCGGTTGCGGCTTTGAGATCCACATTGTCAAAGCCCACCGCATGATTCGCGACAATTTTGAGCTGTGGTCCGGCAACGTCGAGCAATTCCGCGTCGATACGATCGGTCAACAATGAAAGCAAGCCGTCCAAGCCGGGCACGGTCGATAGCAACTCGTCGCGGGTGAGCACGCGATCTTCCATGTTCATTTGGAAATGGGGATAAGCTTTGCGGAGAATATCGAGACCGGCTTGCGGTATGGGGCGAGTGACGAAAATCTTCATGTCGCGGATGAGAAGGATGACATCTGCACGAGTCCTGGTAATCAATCATGCCCCGGCTCCGCTCAGCATGACTTTGAAATTCGAACAAAGCTTGGCTGCCAAGCAATTCACGGCAGCCGAACCATCAAAACGAGAATCGGAACGCAGATTTTCGCGGGGTTCATGAAGCGCAGGCCGCGTTGATCTGCGTTCCTATTTTCAATTTGCACATTAACGTGTGCGAGGGCCTAAATCCCTCAAAGGAGAATTCTACTGCTCACAAGATCAATCAAAAATCATCAGGCCGCCACGCGGACGAAACGCAAATGGTCCATGTAAATGCAGTGATCTTGTATCACTTTGATGCCGGCGGCCGCCAGTTTATGCGCTGCTTCTTGATGTCGAATGCCGGTTTGCATCCAAAAGGCTCGGGGTTTGGGCTTCATTTTGAGCGCCGCAAGCGCATGCGGCATGACGTTCTTGGGCGCGCGGAAAACCTGCACGATGTCGACGTGTTCGTGAATGTCTTCGAGCGAGTCGACGCAGGGAATACCGAAAACACTTTTGTAGCTTGGATTGACCGGGATGATGCGATAGCCACGGGAGTAGAGATAGGCGGGAACGCTGTGTGCGGCTTCCTGAGCGTGGGTTTCATCCTTGATGCCGACCACAGCGATCACGTGGCTCGTTTTGAGGATCTCACGGATTTCATTGTCGTCTTCGACAATGTTGTCATGCCAATCCATCATAACACCTCCTAATTGGTTAGGTAAGCTACAGGCTTCTTGGATTATTCCAATCCAACGGGATTGCGTGTAGAAGTTGAGTTACTGTTGGCAATGACCGTCCTAGGTGAAGGGGCCGTCCTAAGCGCAAGGGCCTGACTAGTCTCTGCGCGACGGCAGAGGCCAATCAGGCCCTTGTCAGTTTCTTTTTTTGCGCCGCGCTTTCCTGAGAGCGGCGCAATAATTTACAGCTCAATTGCATTCGAGAGCCTCCTTTATGATTGTTGCGTTGTTGCGGGCGGCATCCGAAGTTCCAAACAGCAAGGTCAAAACTCCGCTTGTCCCTTTTGCACGCAACTCTTCGAGATAGCGTTTCTTCTCTGCCGACTGCAACTCTTCCAGATAGCGCCGGCGATAGTCCTCCCATTTTTCCAGATCATAGACGTGACGCCACAATTCATAGGAAGGCGCAATTTCTTGCAGCCACTTGCCGACCGCAGCGCCACGAGTGTTGATGCCCTCCGGCCACAAACGATCGACATAAACCCGCTCACCGTCCGAAGGATGAGGCTTATCATATATACTTTTGCTTCTGATCATGTGCTGGTACAAGGAAAGGAAGTCAGAGCTTGTTGACTTCTCGGCACGGTGTGACGCGTTTCGTTGGCCCGCGCTCCGCCGTGTGCGGTCAAGTCGGACTATTTGCTCAAGCCAAATGCTTCATAGTTTAGCGGGATATACGAACTCATGTTCGCGGGAACTTCGCTCTCCGCGAAGATGGCTGCGGGCGGGCATTCCGGCTCACAGGCGCCGCAATCAATGCACTCTTGCGGGTGAATAAAGAGAATGTCCATGGCCACGCCGTCCTTCATAATCGGATTGCTGACCATTTTGAGATTTTTGGTATCAAGCTTGGGATTAGCGTCATTATTCAGGTAGATGCAATCAACGGGGCAAACATCAACACATGCGGTATCGGTGGTATTCAAACAGGGTTCAGCAATAATGTAGGTCATACTGCCTCCGGTGAAGTAGCTTTGTGATGATTCATGTCGAGGAGTTGCTACGAAAGAAGATGCGGTCTCAAAAGACGGGCGCAATATAATAAACGAGCCCTATCAGTGCAACCATTATTTTCGCACATAAAAGCCTTTTCAAAACTTTTTTGTTGAAAATTTCGAGCCGAGCGGTTATATACCGGCCGTGGGTTATTTTGCCGGCATTCTCCGTGATCGTCATGCCCTAGAAATCTTGTTGCACGGCGGATACAAGCCTTGCTTCGCAGATTTTTGACGGTGCTGAAAGAAATTTCTGCAAATGACATTCGCGCGTGTGCGTCATAAATCAACCCACCATGAGCATAATCACGGGCAGCAGTCAAATTTTCAAAATTACAATCCCACAATGGCAGAAACACCGAGCCCACAAATCCTCTGGGCGCCGTGGCGCATGGAATATATCAAAGGCGCCAAAGAGGAGGGTTGCATTTTTTGCGACAAGCCCAAGCAAACACAAGATCGCGAGAATCTCATCGTGCATCGTGGCCGCTGCACGTTCGTAATCATGAACAAATATCCCTACAACAATGGCCATTTGATGGTTGTGCCGTACCGCCACGAAGCGGAATTAGACCAACTCTCCGCTGAAGAAAATACGGAGATGATGGCGCTGCTGCAACGGTGTGCCCGGGCGCTCAGAAAAATCTGCGCACCGCACGGTTTTAATATCGGCATGAACGTCGGCGCCGTGGCCGGCGCGGGCATCGACGGTCATTTGCACTTTCACATCGTGCCGCGCTGGGAGGCGGATACGAACTTCATGCCCATTCTCGGCCATACGAAAGTCGTGTCCGAGGGATTGTGGGAGACTTGGGCGCAATTACGCGAGGCGTTCGAAAAACTCGCAGCTTGACCTTCAAACATTCGCGCGATGAATTAACGTGTGCCCAGAGACTTCAAGCACTGTGAAAGGCCGCAAGCAGAATGCAACTCTAGTTTTGGCGCAAATGGTACGCCCCAAGTCCTTCGCGTTGCTGGCCATACTCGTGTCGGTGCTTTTCTTCTTCAGCACCTATTGGCCCATTCCTACTGCGCGTTTGTCGCCTTCCCGCTTTGAATCTCTCTTTCTCGTTGATCGCCACGGCACGTTGCTCCGAGAAGTGCTTTCTTCTGCGGAGGGCCGCAGTCGCTGGGTGGAATTGGAACAAATTTCGCCGTGGGTGCTGGCGAGTTTGATTCATACCGAGGATAGAAACTTCTACCAACATCGCGGTCTCGATCCCTTTGCGCTGCTGCGCGCGGCTTATCAGAACCTCGCCAATAAAAAAATCATTAGCGGCGGCTCGACGTTGACGCAACAACTCGCGCGGCAAATTTATGCATTGCCGCCGCAACCGTTGGGGAAAGCGGTGGAAATGTGGCTGGCATTGCGCCTGGAACACAGCCTCGCTAAAACAGAAATCCTCACGCAATATTTAAATCGTGCGCCGTTCGGCAATCAATGTTTCGGCATCGGCGCCGCGAGCCGTTTATATTTCGGCAAACCGGCGGCGCATCTCACACTCGCGGAATCCGCCTATCTCGCGGGCTTGCCGCAAGCGCCTTCGGCGTACGATCCGTTCCGCCATCCCGCGCGGGCGCGGGCGCGGCAGCAACGTGTTTTGCGCGCGCTGTGGCAAAGCGGGCGCATTGACTCTTTGCAATTCACCGCGGCCTTGAGCGAATCTTTGCGTATTGCGCGGCGTCCTAAAAATTTTCTCGCGCCGCATGCCTGCGACCTCGCGCGCGAGCTGCTTACCAAAGAGCAATTTTCCTCTGCAAATACGCTCAGACTCACGCTCGATGCCGGTCTGCAAAAGAACATTGAAAAAGTTCTTTCCAGCAATCTGCAGTTGCTGCAGCGCGCCAATGTGACGAACGGCGCCGTACTCGTGCTCGACAATCGCACCGGCGAAATTCTTGCCCTCGTTGGTTCGCAGGATTATTTTGACGAACTGCACGACGGCCAGGTGAATGGCGCGCTCGCAGCGCGGCAGCCCGGCTCCGCACTGAAGCCGTTTACTTATGGACTCGCGCTCGAACGCGATCACACCGCGGCGAGTATTCTGCCCGATATTCCCACCAACGCGCCGATTTTTGCCGGCGGTGGTGATTTCACTCCAACCAACTACGATGGCCGCTATCATGGTCCGGTGCGATTGCGCACGGCCCTGGCTTGCTCTTACAATATTCCGGCTGTGCGCTTGCTGGAGCCGATGGGCGCAGAATTGCTCCTGCAGCGCTTGCGCCGCGCCGGTCTCGTCTCCCTTCAAAAAAACGCACAGCATTATGGTTTGGGATTGACACTCGGCAATGGCGAGGTTTCTTTGCTGGAATTGACGAGAGGCTATCTCGCCCTGGCCAATGATGGGCGCCTAAAGAATCTTCGCCTTTTCGCCGAGACAGACTCTCCCGCGGTTTTTCCAGTCGAAGAGCAGCAAATCTTTGCGCCGGAGATTGCTTTTGTGTTGGGAGATATCTTGCGCGATGATGCTGCACGCGCGCCCGCATTCGGCGAGGGCAGTGTGCTGGATTTGCCGTTTGCGTGCGCGGTGAAAACCGGAACCACGAAAGATTTTCGCGACAACTGGTGCATGGGCTTCACCAGCGATTTCACCGTGGGCGTGTGGATCGGCAATTTCGACGGCTCGGCCATGAAAAAGATTTCCGGCGTGGCCGGCGCGGGCCCCATCTTCCGCGAGGTGATGCTATTGCTGCACCGCGATTTTCCGCCCGCGCCGCTGACACGTCCACAAAATTTAGTAAAAGTTGCCATCTGCACGGCTTCGGGCGCTCTTCCCAATCCGTTTTGTCCGAATCAAATGCAGGAAATTTTTCTTCGCGACAATGTCCCAAGCGCAACTTGTGAATGGCATCGCCTCACTGCCATTCCCGAAAAATTTGAAAATGATTTCTCCCCCGCTTCCCCAATGAACTTCACGACCACGATTGCACTGTTCTATCCCGCCCTCTATCAACCCTGGGCTAAGGCGGAGGGCATCGCTCAGCCGCTGCTGCTTTCGAATGCTCCCGCGCTGCGTAATAACCAACCGCGGGCATCCAGCATCCAGCATCCAGCATCCAGCCTCACCATCACTTTCCCCGACGAAGGCGACATTTTCAAAATCGATCCGATACTGCGTCTTGAGTTTCAGACTTTGTTATTGGAATGTGTGGCTGCGGAGGGTATAACAGAAGTGACGTGGTTGATTGACGGAGAGCCTTTGCAATCGGTCGCCCCTCCCTTTCGCGTGCGCTGGCAATTGCGCAAAGGCGAGCACGTCGTGCAAGCACGCGGCCGGCTCGAGGCGAAGACCGTAGAAAGTGTGCCGCGGAAGTTTCGCGTGTTATAAGACATACTGCTTTTAGCTTCCCACCAGACTTCAAACAAAACTGAGTGAAATTTGAACGCAGCGAGGATTGTTCCGTGAGCGCAATGCGGAATACTGCGCCATTTGTGTCGCAGAGAAACAGTGCGCGCGACATGGTGGAAAGATAATAAGAAGGGCAGTGTTCAATATCCGCGTGAATCCTCGAGCATAACGCAACTCGAAGCCGAAAATCTGCAGCGCTATTTTCTAAACTCCAACGTGAGGCAATGCGGCCCGGAGTAGCCATAGCCCAATAGCGCGCCTCCGCTCACGGGATAGACTGTTTTGCGGCTCGCGCCCTCCAATCGCGTCTTCGCCATTTCATCGAGCACGGGAATGCCATAAACGGGCATGAGTATGCCCTCCTCCCAAACGAGACAATTCGGATAGCACAACATCGGCAAGCCATAGACTTTTTTGCCATTCGCAGCGCCGTGCGCTGCCGGCCAAAAGGGTACGCGCACAACTGCAAATCCCAACCGCGTCAGGTGCGCGGCGATTTGATCGTCCCAAACATAATCCGGCTCGGCCTGAACGGCCTCGCGAAATGCACCGCCCTGCGACAACGCCGCGACGATTCGAAGCTTCTCTTCCAGCAACGAGCGAATGATGAGCGCCGGTCGATTCAGCTCGCGCAGTTTCAGACGGCCTTCCACAACTTGAAATTCCACATTGCTTGCAGCAGCGCAGTATTCCGCGACCCATTGCTCCGCAACTTTAGCTACCTCCTCGGCACTCAAGGAGAGCAACGCGGTTTTCGCAAGTTGATCATCACCAACGGCGATTACGCGCTCATTCAAAGGCATAACGAGCAAATCCAAATGAAACGGCTCTGGCGGAGCGGGCGAGGCCATAGGCAAGAATGGCCCCTGCAGATAGTTCGCAAGATAAACAGTATCCAAACGATCGGGACAGAGCAGTCCTTTGTCACTACGCAGAAGACTCGCGCCGGTGAAACTGAATGCGGCTGCGCGTCGCGGAATCCCGTAGCTTTCATCCAGCGCCAACATCGTGGCCTGAAGTTGGTGCAAGTTGGACGAGCTGACCCACATGAGGCCTTGTTCATCCACCAAAGCTTGATCGCGCGGCCATGGGCCATACGCGCTCTCCTCCTGAACGAATTGCACACGCGGCTTGCCTTGTCGATTCCGGCCGATGCCGTCGCGCAAAAGCTGTGTGACAAACGTCCGAAACGCGGCAGAGTTTGGCGCAAATTGGTTGATGACCAATGCTTCCGTCTCCGGCAACGCGCGCAGAATATCGCGCAATGAAGCCAAGCCCATCTCTGCAGATTGCGTATAAACCAGGATGAGCTTTTGAATTTTCGCCGCGTGCGCGCTTTGCAATTGCAGACGAGCAGGCTCGGGGGATTGTGGACGGCACGCGGACAATAACAGTAAGACAAAAAGAAGTCTTTTACCGATCTGACTCCTCTTCTGTCTCGTGTTGTCGTGGCCGAAAAGCCTCGACAAGAAAGCATGCACACGCTGCAAAGCAGCCTCGTTCGTTCTGATTAGCCACACGAGTCTATAAAACCTATCCACTACGCAAAGAAGCCCCGGAATGATATACACTCCGGGGCTTGCACTACTACAAATCGTCTGCGCACGAATTGCAATGCACCGCTATTGCAACAGAGTCATCTTCTTCACTTCCGAAAAACTGCCGGCTTCGAGGCGGTAGAAATAAACGCCCGAGGGCATGCCTTCCGCGTTCCACTTCAGTTTGTGCTCACCTGCTTTCAACCGGCCGTTGACCAACGTGGCGACCTCTTGTCCCGCAACATTGAAAACACGCAAAGAAACTTTTTGCGCGGCGGGCAAAGAGAAACTGATTTCAGTGGAGGGATTGAAGGGGTTCGGATAATTTTGCGCCAGCGCATAACCTTGCGGCAGCTCCGCACCTCTTTCCGTAACCGCGGAATAGAAATCATACGGCTCGGTGGAGGGATGATCGACTTTCAAAAAAAGGAAATCGGGAGTTGATGTCGGAGCATTGTCCCCAAATGCAAACGCGCCCGCGATGGAATCAGACATATAAAACACGTTGATCTTCCCGGCCTCATTCCACGGCGAGATATAGGGATAACGATCATCCATGTCAACGCTGTTCGTGAGATTCGTAGGCTCGCCCCATTGCAGGCCGTTGTCTGCGGAAGACACGGCCCAAATATCGCCATAGCCGATGCCGGTGAATGGATCGGCTTGCGTGGAATCGCCGGAAAAGCCCGTGAAAGCGACGGTCAGCACGCCCTCAGCGTCAACGCCGAGAACGCCGTAATCCATTTCCAGGTGGTTCGTGCCGTTCGGCAAAGCGCCGCTGAAGTGCACAGTGTCGAAACGCGCCGCGGTTGTGGGCACGCCGCCGTTGACGCTCGGCGCCCAATGCCGAATGCGCAAATCCGTAAAGAAATAACTGACGCCGGCGTCATTCGGAACTTGATCTAAAACTTCCGTCCACACCATGTGCAGCTCTTCGCCGATATAAAGCGCGCTCACACTCAACCAGAACGCCGGTCGCACGTTGACGGTGTCGGAAGGATAATTGGTAACGTTCACCGGGTCGCCAAAGGTGACGCCGCCATCGGTTGATTCGCGCATAATAACATTGTTGTTGCCGAAATCATCCGTGGGCGGAAGATCGAAACCGTTGATCAAAATCATGGCAATCTTGCCGCCCGGGCTGACCGCCATGGCGCCGCGAATTTCGCCTTCAACACCGGGGAATACTTGTTGATTGCTCGTGTAAGCAAAAGTGCCCGTGGCGGGATCAACCGAATTCCAGGAATTGCCGCCGGTCGTTTGCGACGAG
>JABWAN010001024.1 GCA_013361015.1 Candidatus Zhuqueibacterota bacterium
TTTCGATGAAGACGACGATACCGATGCGCTGGAGCAATTTACTCTCGGTAAAAAGCGACTGACAAAACTTGCGGATATTGACCGAGCAGGCAAGCTTGAAGCCTATAAAACCGACCTTAAAACTGATATTGAAGCGCTGCAACTTCTCCAATCAAACCTTTCCGCATTTGAGAAAAAAATTGCAAAAGAAATAGCCAAAGAGAAAACGAAGGCGCATCCTCACAAAAGCCTTGACGATAAACTCCAAACGCTGATACGAAAAATCAATGAAAAGCGAGCGAAAGGCGAAAACAACGGTAATCCCAAAGCGCTTATCTTTACGGTGTATAAAGACACGGCGTTTTACCTGTTCGACCAACTCACGGCGCGCGGATTTGACAACGTTGCCGTCGTAAGCGGCGATGCCGCCAAAATATCGGGAACAGAGGGCGAAACAAAACGTTTTGAGCCAATTTTGGAGCGGTTTGCGCCCTTCACGAAACTCTTCCGCGAAAAACAATGGGCATTTCAGCCTTCCAAACAAGCATCCATGCCGCTCCGACAATTTGAGGAATGGAGACAGTGGATTGCCGAAAACGACAGCGCAACCAATGAAAAATTGCAAAATCCGATTGATATTCTCATTGCCACCGATGTTCTGAGCGAAGGACAAAATCTGCAAGACTGTGACTTGGTGATAAACTACGATATTCATTGGAATCCCGTCCGCGTCATTCAGCGTATGGGGCGTATTGACCGCTTGGGTTCGCCGAATGATACTATCTTCGGAATAAATTTCTGGCCTTCTGACAACATCAACGCCTATCTTGATTTACAAAGCAGAATTGAAAAACGTATGGCGCAAATGAAGCTCGCCGGCTCGGAGGTGCACTTGGATTTTTCCCAATCCTTCCGCGCCATTGCCGAAGACGAGGAATTAGAACAACGCCAAAAAGCCAAGATGCTTGAGCAGATGCAGGCTTCGTGGGACGAAGTGGAAACCGGAAAAACGCTCGGCTTCGACGATTTTTCTCTTGAAACCTTTCGCCAAGAGCTTTTACAGGAATTGCGCGAAAAAGAACATTTATACAGGCAAATGCCCAACGGCATTTACACGGGCTTTATTCCCACAAGCAACGTTTGTCCCGAAGCAGGAATTATCGCTCTTTTGGGCTATCCTCGCAAACCGCCGAAAGCGGAAAATTTTCGCTACAAAAGTTACGAACTACTCTATATCACGATGGACGGCAACACGGTTCTGCCCAACCAAAAGGAAATTTTGGACGCGCTCGGATTGCACAAAGACGCGCCTCGCGCTGTTCCTGCAGCCATTGACCGCGGCGAACCGGAGGCTGTGAGGCGTTTATCGCAAGCCCTTAAAACATGGCTCAAATCTCAAATTGTTGAAGAAACAGAGCAAGACGACGGCACGACAAAACAGACGATGGGTAAAGCGCAACTGGAACTGCTGAATAAACTCAAATCCGGCAGCAAAGCCGCCGCACGGCAGATACAAGAAGAGCCGCCAATTTCCGAGCGATATGCCGCCGATAATGTTGATTTAATTGTATGGTTTATCGTGAGTAAAACTGTATAAAAAAATTGTTTTAGAAATCCTCCAAAAAATCCAAGTGTTCCTATGAACTCTCTCCATTTATTCCAAACAGAGCCTTTTATCGAAGCTCTTCGTGCGTTTTTCAAAGAACTTCACGTGCCGGTAAATGCCTTTGCCGACGAACCCGCAACGCCGCAAGATTTTTTGGGCGATGCCTACAAACCTGACAACGCCGCGCACGCGCTCATAGATGACGTGTACGTGGTCGGTGTCGTCAATGACGATATTTTTCAAGGACGGAGCGCTCCGGGCAAGGTCGAAGAATTCAAGCGGCAAGCGGAGGGCTACGAAGGGCTTTTGTTGCTGGGCGTAACGCTCAAACGTCGCGAGGGCGGCTTGCTGCGTCTCGTTGCTGAGCCGCGCATTCGCTCCCTCGCTCCACACCGGCCGCAGCGCCTCGAGCCCCTTCTGCGCGGCCCAATAGTGATCGGCAACGACGATCACTGCAGCCTCGAGCGGCAGCAGGCCTTTCCAGTACTGATCACCGACGAAGAGCGTCTGCCGCGGGAATGGCACGACCGCGCGGCATCCCTTGATCGCGAGCGCCGGCGCGGGATCGACGCGCTCGAGCGTGCCGCCGGCCACCGGGCAGAGCTTCACTGCAGCAACCAGCATGCCCTCCACGACCACATCCGGCCCGAAGATCGCGCTGCCGTCGACTCGTGAGGGCAGCTCGAGTCTCGGGAACGAAGTGCCGAGCAGACGCCACTGCTGCCTCGGCTTCAGCGCTGGATCAGACGGCGGCGTGAGTTTCGCGGCATCGAGCGCAAGCTCACCGTAGCTCGCGCGCCGACCGCTCGCGGCGTGCTCGATGAAACCGCTGCGCGCGACGCAGTCCGAGGGGGC
>JABWAN010001025.1 GCA_013361015.1 Candidatus Zhuqueibacterota bacterium
CCACCCGCAGCTTGGCGTCGCTCACCTGGCACAAACAGGCGGCGACCAGATCGAAATCTTCATGCAAGTCGATGACCAAATCGAAGTGACGGTCGCGCACTGCGTCTTGCAGTTTCTTCTTGGGCAGACCATGGAAGGCGAGGTCCTCTTCCTCTGCAAAGGTAATCAACTGCAAGTTCTCCCCGGCGGAAAAGCGGGCAGCGTAGCTTTTTTCCAATAGCACGGAAAAGTGCGTCTCCGGGAAAAGCTGCTGGAGTTCTTCGATAAGCCGTGAGACGGCTCGCGATTCTTGCGGAAGCGCGGGCACAAGAATCAACGCGGTGAGCGTCTGTGCAAGACAATCGGAAAAATCGAGCATCTCGTTGGGACAACGCGCACGCGCGTACGACAGATAAATTCTTTCCGTGAATTTTTGAATCAATCTTTTCATCACTTCGCTCAGGTGCAGCCGCTCAAAAAATTTCGCGCAATATAAGCTTCAACCTAAAGCTTGTCAACTACAATTTCGCCGGTGTGAGATGTTCTTCAGACCGTAATAAGAATGGCTTCGAGCGACTGCCGGACTTGTGCGCTCACCTGAGCGTCCAATCAAGCTGCAGTCCCCAGGTAAAACTCGAGCGCGCCGTTGTGCTGAAAAAATCCGGTTGGACGCCGGAGATTTTGCCGGTCACGCTGAGATTGGGGTGCAATGTCAGATACCAATAGATATACCTTCGGAAGCCGCGTTCGCGGAGAGCAACACTGGTAAAGCTGCCGGGTAAATCGCGTTCATACTGGTAAATCGGCAGAAAGGAGTCAAAGTGGCTTTGGCGAAAATTTAACGAGAAACGCGAAGAGAACTGATAGGACACCTCCATTGCCATCGCCGTGCCGGGGCGTTGCACATTCGTAGTGGAAGGCGCGGCATTGGGCCTCGCCGGACGCGCCCGAACCAAATCGAAGCGCGGCTTGAACACGAGCCGCGTGGCGAGCCGGTGCTCAAGCTCGCAGCGGAATCGTTCGATCCCACTCGTGGTTTGCAGCGTTTGCTCGCGCGTGTGCACTAAACCTTCGTTCCCTGCAAAAGAGTAACGCAGACGTAAGCGCAGATCGGCAGCGGCTCGCCATTCCAAATGCACGCCGGTGCGGCTGGCGTGCGGCGGCAAAAGCAGTGCTTGCGTGCGCCAAAGCTTCTGTTCGCGTTGATAGTAAATCTCTACGTACAGATTTTTGCGCGGCTGCAATCTTAACCCGGCAGAATATCCTGACTCGCCCTGCGGCGGATCATCGCTTCCCGCCAAGCTGCGCCCTTGCAGACTGTGAAAATTGCGATCGGCATGAAAGAGCGCAATCGTCGCGTGCAACCAGCCTTCTTCCGTAGAGAACACGAAAGCCGCGGCCTTGCCGTGACTGCGGCTTTGTGCAATCTCAAAATTGATCGCTTGTTTCGTCCACTGCCAGCTTCCGGCCAGACTGAGCAGCTCATTTTGTGTTCCAGTGAAATTAAAAAAATCCACGGCGGGGTTGGCAGCCTGCCAGGCGCGATTGAAATGCGCCAAATAGAACAGCGCTCCGATCGCACGCCCACGGCCGAAGCGATATTGCAGCGTTCCGCCGCCGGCTCTCTCGCGCAGATTGTCGCGTTGCGCCAGCTCGCTCGCAGTGCGATGATAGCCACTCGAGCGAAAGTTGATGGCGGATTGTGTCTCATCCAACGTGACGTCGCGATTGATGGCGCTGACAAACGCAAACGCGGCCCAGTGCTTCCACACTTGCGAGACCGCAATACCTTCGTACATGGCGCTTTCATTGGAACTGAGGAAAGGCGTAACGCCGCGCCCAATGCGTCGTGCTGCTGCGCGTACGTCCGAGGCCATGGTCGCCGCATATGGTCCCCATTGCGCCAACCCCATGCCCCATTCTGTTTGAAAATTGCCGAAGAGCACGCGCCCGCGCGGCAGTCGCCACTCCAAGTGCCACGCGCGATGATCATCCCAACGCACTTCGCCCGGGTCGCGCTCCGTTAGTGCCCCGAAATGAATAGCGCCATATTGCATTCTAATGCGATTATACCAACGATATTTCGGGCCCTGCCAACTTGGCTCGACCGTCGCAGGCTCGCCGGAGCGCGAGCGTAGTGCGAAATCGAAGGTCTTGCGGGAACGCAAAGCGGGTGGGAGGGAGGCGGTGAAAATGGTTCGGCAAAGCGCCAAAGTATCGCCGTGCACTTGCAAGGCGAACAAAGCTTGTTCGAGATCGGAGAAGTAGACTTCGCGTTCTCGTTGTGCGAGGAAGGCATTGACTTGTGTTTGCGCGAGGAAGGGCAGGCGTTGCAACTCTGCAGCCTCGACGCGATTCAAGTCCCACGGGGCCGCGAGCAGTTCCTGCAACCAGCTTTCGGAGGTTTCATCGTATTCTTGTTCCGACTGCAAAAATTTTTCGAGCAGATCTTCCTGCGCG
>JABWAN010001026.1 GCA_013361015.1 Candidatus Zhuqueibacterota bacterium
GTCTCTGCGCATTCTCTGCCGAAGCTTCGACCCAGAGGTCAATATCCTTCGTCGTCCTCGGCTCGGCGTGAAATCCCACCGCATACGCGCCGACGATCAAATATCTAACGTTTGCGGTATTCAATGCTGCAAACATGTCGAAGTAATCTTGGTTCCACTTCATGTTCGCCTCGCAATATTCTCATGTCCACGACGAGCTGCCACATGGCGCCGAGTCTTTCTTCCGCCGGAAGGCTTTGCCAAAACTCATAGTCAAACGAGCGATCCGCGTCTTTGAGTCGAGTGAATTGCGCGCGCGCGCCGGGCCGGTTGCGCCGCTCTTGCGCACGCTCTTGTTCACGCTGTTTTGCATCCATAATTCGCCTTACCTGATGATTGACAAGCTGAATGTAAGGATTCACGCACTGCTTTACAAGTACGCAGTTTCGCAGCAGATCACATGAGCGCCGCGAAAATCGCATCGAGTTGATCGTTGCCCGATTGCAGCAGAAAGCCGGAGTTGCGACCGTAGCTCTTCACTCCCACGATGAACAAATTCGGCTCGCCGCTTTGTAAATCATTGGGATTCACTTCGATCTTCGCCAAGCAATCCGTGATGTTCGAAAGCGCTTTGTGCAAACCGCGCGTGCCTTCCGTGACGCTCGAAAATTCCACCGTGGTTTCGCGCAACATGTCGAGATTGGGGCGATAGCCGGTGAGCGAGATGATTTCATCAACTTCGATCGCTTCACTCGTCTTCCACACTTTCAGAGTCGCTTTGATGATGTTGCTTCCCTCCACGGTTTGTAATTCTTCCAATGTCGCACGGCGCAGCACGCGCAGATTTTCGGGCGGATGCAAAGCGAGCGCATTCGCTGCATCGACCACAGCCGCGCGTTCGTGCAACGGATCATCCGCGACTTCGGAAACGGGCTTAGTGCGATCCGAGCGCACGGCCCAAATGATTTGCGTTTGTGGGGCGCGTTGTTGCACGCGCGCAAGTGCGACAATGGTATTCGCAGCCGAATGCCCGTGCCCGAGCAACAAGATTTTCTTGCCTGCAAAACGCGCGGCCTCGCTTTCGACGTCGATCGGATGGCGAATGATGCGTTGATCGAGTTTTCTCTCGCCCAAAGCCGGCATGCCCGCGCTGCCGCTCCAATTGCCGTGTGCAAATACGCCGCTCGCATCAAACACTAGATCAGCTTGATAAACGTGCTCGCTGCCCGCGTGATCTTCCGCGAGCACGCGAAAACTTCTCTCCGTGCGCAAGGGATGATTGGGCAAACCCATTTTGCCCAAACCGGCGCGCGCGAGCGCAACGACTTTGCGATCCACGATGATTCTATCTTTCAGTACTTCGGATTGCGCAAGCGGTTCGAGCACGGTGGCAACGTATTCTGCGCCGGTTTGAATGGCATCGAGCGGAGGCAGGCTTTCTCCCAAAATTTTTTTGGCGTGCGCGGAGACATTCATCCCCAATGGCGAGAACAAACGGATATGTCCCCACTGCCGAATGTGCTCGCCGACCCGGCCCGCTTCGAGTACCGTGACTTCGAAGCCGCGTGTGTGCGCGCGCAGCGCCGTTTCCAAACCCATCGGGCCGGCGCCGATGACGAGCGCGCGTTTACGAGCAGAACTCGTCAACATCTTTTGCTCCTTTGCGATTTCAAAATTTTATGAGCTTTGCATTTCATCGTGTGCGCTGTTATTGTTTGAGCGGCGTCTGCTTGAAAATCTCAGCCAGGTGGCGGGATGCCATCGCTTTGAAGTCACCTAGCCCGAAGAGATAAAAGTGAGGTAGACAAGCAAAGAGGAACCCTCGGTGAAGCAGCGACAAAACATAAGAAGCTTTTTTATGCTAGGCATCGAGGCCAGCGCTCAAAAAGATTCCTTCTGCATGACAATCTCAGAAAGCGATTACCGCATTTGAAGATGAAAACTTATTAAGCAATCAAAGTGATGAAGCCTCGACTCCTTCAAGCAAACGAATTACTCTTCTCGCGCCTGCACGTTCAACGATTGAATGTGATGCACGAGCGAAGTGCCCGCGCGCAGCGAGGCGCCGACGTGCACGGCCTCCGCCATTTGCTCGGGCGTTGCGCCTTCTTTTTGCGAGCCGGTAGTCCATGCGTCGATGCAATACGGACATTGCAGTACATGCGCGACGGACAATGCGATGAGCGCTTTGGTTTTTTTGTCGAGTGCGCCGTCTTGATGGCATTCGTTGTACCAATCCAACCACATCTTGAACAGCTTGGGTTGTGGCCCGCCGACTTCGCCGAAACGGGCAAGATCTTCACTGAGGTAGTAGCTAGGCATGTTTTGCTCCTTTCATGGGGAAAGTGGTATTGGGTAATTTGGTTATTGGGATATTGGGGAATTGGGCTGCTTGAAGTGACGATTCTTCCGAATACCCCAATATCCAAATACCCAATATCCCAACCTCCTCAAC
>JABWAN010001027.1 GCA_013361015.1 Candidatus Zhuqueibacterota bacterium
GTGCAGGAAGTACACCTGGCCGCCGCGCTTGAACTCGCGCAGCACCGCCTCGCGGATCACGCCGCGGCTGGAGGGCTGCACGAAGGTGGTGTTGACGTTTTGAGCCGGGCAAATTCAGCTTTTCATATTCATGAAAATCTCTTATGTTGTTTGGCAAAGCAGCAAAGTGCACAAAGGGAAGAGCTTCAAATGGATCACCAGGTTTGGGTAGAGAAAGCGAACGAGAATTTGGCCTCGGCGCAGTTGTGCTTTGAACAAGGCCATTTCAATGCCTGCTCGAATCGGTTGTATTACGCGATGTTTCATGCGGGCCTAGCGGCGCTCGCGAAGGCTGGTTTGTCGAGCATGAACAAAAAGATCAGCCATGATTGGTTACAGGCAAATTTTTCAAGGCAACTTATACAGCAGCGCAAAATATTCACCGCGAAATTCCGATCTTATTTGAGTGATGCGCAATCCATTCGCGACATCACAGACTACAAACGCTTTTCTGTGAGCCAAGACTCGGCGTCGCGTGAACTCAAAAAGGCAAAAGAATTTGTGAATATGATAAATCAGGAGGTCTTCCATGACGCTCAATCATAAGCAAAAAGAGCTCATCGAGCAATTGGTCAAAGAGATTGAAACGAAATTCCCTGAAACCAAATTCATCGATGCCGCTGCCAGCCCGGAAAGTGGAAACACCATTTGGCTGGAATTCACGCACCCGCACAATGAAGAGAAATTCATGGAAATCATCGAATACGCCGGCGGGCGAACGATGGACATTCTTCTTGATTACGGTTATCATTTTCTTGTTTTGCCTTCTGAAGTGAACGGCAAACCCGCTGCGCAGCTTCATCACTAATCGGCTCATCTCAATGGAGACGTCCCAATGTCAGCAAATATGATTCTGCACAACTACCTCAACGGCGAATGGCGCGCATCGCGTGCTGCGCAAACGCTCGACGTGATCAACCCCGCGACTGCGGAGGTGCTGGGTAAAGTGCCGCTCTCGCCGGCGCAGGAAGTTGATGAAACGGCGCGCACGGCCCACGCGGCCTATCAAGAGTGGCGGCGCGTGCCGCCCGGTGATCGCATTCAATATCTCTTCAAGCTCAAAGTATTGCTCGAAAAAAATCTCGACGACCTTGCGGCCACGATCACGATGGAGTGCGGCAAAACTTTCGGCGAGGCCAAAGCCGAGATGCAGCGCGCGATCGAGAACGTGGAGATCGCATGCGGCATTCCGATGATGATGCAGGGCGATTTGCTCGAAGACATTGCGAGCGGGATTGACGAGCTGATGATACGCCAGCCCGTGGGCGTGTGTGCCGCGATCGTGCCGTTCAATTTTCCGGGTATGATCGCGTTTTGGTTTTTTCCGTACGCGATTGCTTGCGGCAATACCTATATCATCAAGCCCTCGGAAAAAGTGCCGATGACACTGCAAAAAGTTTTTCACCTAGTGGAACAAACCGGCCTTCCCAAAGGCGTGATGAATTTGGTCAATGGCGCGAAAGAGACCGTGGATGCAATGCTCGATCATCCGCTCATTCGTGCGATCAGCTTTGTCGGCTCGACGCCGGTGGCGCGATACATCTATAGCCGCGCCACTGCAAACGGCAAACGCGCGCAATGCCAAGGCGGCGCAAGAAATCCCATCATTGTGCTGCCGGATGCGGATATGAAGATGACCACCAACATCGCCGCGGATAGCGCGTTCGGTTGCGCGGGCCAGCGCTGTCTTGCCGGCTCGATGACGATCACGATCGGCGAAAGCCGCAAAGTTTTCACTGAGGCCATTGCGGAAGTCGCGGCTGCTCGCGTTGTTGGTTATGGTTTGGATACCGGTGTGGAAATGGGGCCGGTGATTTCACCGGAGAGTAAAAAGCGCGTTGAAGGGTTGATAGCGCAAGGCGTGAGCGAAGGCGCGAAAGTATTGATCGATGGCCGCAACGCGAAAATTCCGAATTACGAGGCCGGCAACTTTATTCGTCCAACCATCCTGCAGGATGTTGATCCGCGCAGCCCGCTGGCGCGCACGGAGTTTTTCGGCCCGGTGATGACGCTGATGCACATGGAAACGATTGATGACGCGATTGCGTTCATCAACAGCGGGCAATACGGCAACATGGCATGCGTCTTCACGAGCAGCGGCGCCGCGGCGCGCAAGTTTCGTTACGAAGCGGAGGTTGGAAATATCGGGATCAATCTCGGCGTGGCGGCCCCCATGGCTTACTTTCCGTTTAGTGGATGGAAAGAAAGCTTCTTCGGCGATTTGCACGCGCAAGGCAAGCACGGAGTGGAGTTCTTCACGCAAACCAAAGTTGTGGTGGAGCGCTGGCCAAAGGAGTGGTCGAGAAAGTTCTAGCACGCTTGGATTGTTGAAGTGATGGATTATTGGGGTTTCATTACTTCGTTAATCCAGCAATCCATTGCTTCATCACTTCA
>JABWAN010001028.1 GCA_013361015.1 Candidatus Zhuqueibacterota bacterium
AGGTCCGAGTATGGAAAAGGCACTAACACAATTTCGCCCTGCTTATACGGCATCCCAAACGCTCCTTTCCGTGTTCCATTCTTTCACGCCGGCAATACTCGCGGCGGTGAGATCGCTGGAGTCTTCAGGCATGACGATGCCCCATTTCTCAGCCAGTAGTAATTCGGCTAGGCGGTTCAGTTTCTGCAAAAAAACGGCATCTTGCAACAAAGCCGCCGCCTCCTTTAAAATCTCGTACTCTCTCTTGGGGATGACGATGGTTTCCATCTGATTTTACCTTTTTGTTTTTGAAAAAGTGCAGATACTCTTGTAGTGTTCAATGTGATTTTACCGGGAGAAACATAGCACTGTTGCATTAGAAATTCAACAGAAAATCCGTGAGAAATTTTTCTAGCGTTCTCCAACTTGGTGCTCGCCATGAACCTCAAAACAAATCTCCTCAACGGCTTGAAAATCCTCGCGCTCACCTTCATCATGTTCATCCTCTTCGCGATTGCTGCGGGTGTGGTGGGAATGGACAGCGCTACTGCGCAAGCACAGACGCAAACGGAACAAGCCAGTGGCGCGTTATCTTTGCTGTTCGCATGTTTGCTGAACACGCTGGTGCTCTCTTATCTTATCGTGCGCTCGCGCTGGTCCGGCTGGAAATTGATGGCGACCATTTTCATCGTTTTCTATGGCGTGATGACGGTGATGTCGCAAATCGAGTCTGCGGTGTTTATCACCAAACTGCCGAGCGGCATGTTGCCGAAACTTTTTGTGATGGGCCTCCTAATCGCTGCGCCCTTTGCGATTTTCGCGGTGCTTATCTGGGGCAAGCGCAAGGCCGAGTCGTTTGAGGGACAAAACCCGAGACTGCTCATGCCCGCACGCGAATGGGCATGGAAGCTCGGCGTGCTCGTGCTCGCATACGTGGTTTTGTATTTCACCTTTGGCTATTTCATTGCATGGCAAAATCCGGCCGTGCGGGAGTATTATGGCGGCGCGGAAGCGGAAGGCTTCTTCGCACACATGGCCGGCGTGTTTCGCACTCAAACCTGGCTGGTGTTTTTCCAAATGCTGCGCGGGCTCATGTGGATTGGTTTGGCGTTACCGGTCATTCGCATGATGAAAGGCGCGTGGTGGGAGGCTGCACTCGCTGTTGCGTTGTTATTTGCCGTGGTCATGAACGCCCAGCTCTTGCTGCCGAATCCGTACATGCCGGAAACAGTGCGGATGACGCACTTGCTCGAGACTGCGACCTCGAATTTTGTTTTTGGCGGATTGGTGGCGTGGCTGTTGTCACACAAATCTCCACACACGGAAAGGATGAAAAATGCGATTCAACTTCATGCATAAAAGACTGCTTCTCACCGTTGCGCTCACAATGTTCAGCGTCAATGCGCTGCACGCGCAAATCAAACTTCCGCCCATGTTTTCCGACAACATGGTTTTGCAGCAGATGATTAAAATTCCCGTGTGGGGAACGGCGCCCAGCGGCAGCAAGATTACAGTCCAACTGCGGCAGCAATTGAAGACTACCAAAGCGAACGCCGAGGGCAAGTGGCGTGTGAATCTCGACGCGATGCCGGCAGGTGGGCCTTTTCAGCTCTCCGTCCTCGGCAAAGACACGATTACTTTTAACAACGTGATGATCGGCGAAGTATGGCTGTGCTCCGGGCAATCGAACATGGAAATGCCGATGGCGAGCAACTGGGCGAAGGTCGATAATTTCGAAGCAGAGGTTGCCGCGGCGAATTATCCCAATCTGCGGCTCTTCGTCGTGCCGCGCGCAAAAAGCACGAGGCCCAAAACCGAAGTGAAAAGCTCGGGTTGGAAAATTTGCGCTCCGCATAGCGTGAAAGATTTTTCTGCGACTGCCTATTTCTTTGGGAGGCATTTGCAAGAGAAGCTCCGCGTGCCGGTTGGGTTGATACAAAGCGCATGGGGCGGAACCGTGGTCGAAGCATGGACGAGCGGCGCCTCACTGGAAAAACTGCCAGACTTTGCCGGCTTCGTGCGCACGTTGGAAACCTCCCGTTTGGACAGCATCTTCGATGCCGCGAATTATGAGGGCAAGCTCGCTGCATGGCATCGCGCCATCGAAGATAAAGACGCATCGGCGCAAGGCCCGCGTTTATGGTCAAGCCCTGAGTACGACGACTTTGCATGGTCGTCCATGTCGTTGCCGCAGAAATGGGAGGCCGCGGGTTTGCCCAGCTTCGACGGCTTGCTGTGGTATCGCAAAACCCTCGAGCTGCCCGAAGCGTTTGCGGGCCAGCCACTGCACTTGCAACTTGGTCCGATCGATGATTACGATTGGACCTATTTTAACGGCGTGCCAATCGGCGCTACTTCACGCTACAATTTGCCGCGCCATTATCAAGTGCCGGGTGAGCTTGTGCATGCAGGCAAAAACGTAATCGCGATTCGCGTGCTCGATACCGGCGGC
>JABWAN010001029.1 GCA_013361015.1 Candidatus Zhuqueibacterota bacterium
GGTAGCGCTCGTCAGTTCCGTGATATGTGAAGCGACATACAGTTTTTGCCCGTCCCACAAGGCATCGGCAAGCGATTGCGAGCGGTCGTCGATATCGGGGCCGACACTCGTCCAACACTGGCTGCTGAGATTGAAGCGGTGAATGCGATACTTGTTGGCGGAAGGATCCCACAAACTGCCCCACCAAAAGCCGTCATTCCACCAGAGCTTGTGCTCGGGCTTTTCGGCTGTGGGTAAATTGTAAACCGTGGAGCCGAAATTGAAATCACGGTAGCCTTTGGTGACTGCTGTCGAAGTGCAGTTTTGCGCTGGCGCAGTTTGCACATCTAAGCTGAAAGCTGCAGCGCACAGCAGTCCGAGATACAACCATTTCCGAGAACCACTCTCACGACCGTCTTGGGTAGAGCGACTCGACCATGAATTCATGTGTTGCCTCCTGAAACGTTGATTGCTTTTCAAAGCGAAGCTAAAGTGAAACGTTGTGCAGGGTGCGTCCATGACCGTGCTCAACCCGCGTGTAAATTCATCCCTGGTGGTGTATCGCAAAAGGAGATGACGGCAATTGAGGTCAAAAATAGTAAAACAGCATAATCCTGTTTTCAACAAGGTAGGAACATGAGCATGCTGTCTGGAAAAATCGAGTGCCTGTTCATAAAGTGATGCCGCTTGCACCCTGCCGGCCTAAAACAACAAGGCGTCAACTGTCGGGCAAGGCGTGCCGTATTGCCTGCACGCGCTTGCTCCAATGGTTCGACAAAAACTTCCGGCTTGAAGCATTTCATGTTAGATGGTAGGCTTGCTTTCCATCCTTTTTGCCAGAAAGATGCAAAAACATTCTGCTCTTTAGATATTCCAAAGTACTTACCATTACGCGAAGTTGCGAAAAGGGCGCAGTCTGTACGAAAATAAATTGTCGTAACGAGGCGGCTCAGAGCTCATCGCCTCAGCTCCCGCCTTGACTAATTGTGCGGATTGGCTTATACTCTCGCCGCCGAGAGGCTGCACCGGTTTATCCGTTTGATTCGTTCAATGCGCACGCAAAAACTTTTACTTTAGAAAAATACGTGTATTCGGCAGGAGAACTCGTTTGAAACGGCTAACAGTTTTTTTCTTCTTCCTCATTTGCTCTTCCTCACTGCTCTTCGCCCATCAAACCAATACCAGCTATACGGCCATCACCGTCACAACCGGCAAGCTCGAAGTGATGTTCACTTTCGATATCACCGATCTCAACAAAGCCTTCGTGCTAGATATCAACCAAGACGGAACCGTTGATCGTGAAGAACTGCTCGCCGCCATGCCGCGCATGTATGAGTACTTCGGCAGCCACTTCGCTTTGGCGAATGGTTATACGCCCGTGAACTTGCAGCAACAAGAAGGCGGCTTCACACAGGACGATTTCGGAAATCTCTTTATCAACTTCGTCTTCACCAAAGCGCTCGACCAAGTGCCCGGCGAACTTGGCTTCAGTGTGGACTTCTTCGAGAAATTCGGCAAAGACCACAAAGTGCTCGCTAAAATCGCGTACGGCGATAAGCTCGATCAAGCCGTGTTTACGCGAGATGAGACTCGCCGGCGTTTTGTTGTCGGCGGGGAAGCGACCTTGGGACAGCAGATTCGCGAGTTCACGGTCTTGGGAGTGGAGCACATTTTTCTGGGCTACGATCACATCATGTTTCTCGTCGGCCTGCTCATTATCGGCGGGCGCTTCGGCAATCTTGTGAAGATCGTCACCTCGTTTACGATTGCGCATAGTCTCACGCTCATTTGCGCCGCGCTTGAACTGCTAGCGCTGCCGGGGCGCTTGGTGGAGTCCGGCATTGCTTTGAGCATCGCCTATGTCGGCGCAGAGAATTTTTTATTGTTGAGCAGCGCGCACAAAACGCCGTTGGAAGAAAGCACGAAGCATCGCTGGATTCTGACTTTCTGCTTCGGGCTTGTGCACGGCTTCGGTTTCGCCAACGTGCTGCGCGACCTTGGCCTGCCGCCGAAGGGTTTGATCGGCTCGTTGCTCGCGTTCAACCTCGGCGTGGAGATTGGACAACTGGCCATCGTCGCGTTGCTCTTTCCGCTCGTGTTGTCTATAACGCGCGCGTCTTCCCGCAAGGCTGTGGTTTACTGCGCTTCCGCGGTGATTTTGCTCTTCGGTATACTCTGGTTTGTGGAGAGAATCTTGGGGTTGGAGTTTATGCCGATATGAGCTTGTTCAGAACTCCGCTTGCAATTGTGCGCGTGAGATAATAGATTTAGACACACATCAAAATATTGCTGAGGTGCGATCATGAAGCCGCGTGAATTTTGGCTCAAACGTCTCCGCATCGAGAATTTCAAACGGTTCGACGCATTAGAACTTGATTTCAAAGGTCTAAATCTATTGGTCGGCCCGAATAATAGCGGCAAGTCTACGGCTTTGCAAGCTTGTGCATTGTT